>NZ_JBFUIO010000101.1:0-7169 GCF_056401835.1 Paenisporosarcina sp. P4_D4
TCTTTTCCACATGCTCATGCTCTTCATTTGGGTAGGGTAAAACTGGTGCTTCGTGAATCAGTTCACCTTTTTTAATATCACGCGTAGCAAAAACGCCACGATTTAATTCTCCATCACTTAATGTTGATGTTTTTATTTCAATCATTGATTTCACCTTCTCGATTCGATTGTCTGTAAAAGACATGCACATTTGGGGAAATATTATTGATCTTTACCCTTCACGCCAGCTACAAGTATACCACGTCATATCACAATCGGTAGGGTAAACGATAAATCAACGTCGAAGCGACCCCATTATTTTTCAGTCAAGCCGTTAAAGATTGTATCAATATTCCATTGCATCATCTTGATATATGTGTCGCCATCTTCACCGGGCTTGCCGATGGAGTCGGTGAAAACTTTTCCGTAAATCGGTACACCAGTTTCAGCAGACACGGACTCCATACTACGTGGATCGATGCTCGTTTCTACGAAAAGTACTGGATTTTCTTTAGAGCGGATATAATCAACGACTTTACTTACTTGTTCAGGGGAGCCCTGGTTTTCTGAATTAATTTCCCAAATATAAGCCGCTTCAAATCCATATGCCTCTGAAAAATATTTAAAAGCACCTTCACTGGTAATTAAAACTCTTTTTTCTTGAGGAATTTCGTTGTAACGGGCAACTGCTTCTTCATGTAACTTCTTCAATTCAGCAATATAGGCTTCCGCATTTTTTTCGTATTCAGCCGCATGATCTGGGTCGACTTTCACTAATGCATTTTTGGCGTTTTCAGCATATTTAATGCCGTTACGGATGTCCAACCATGCATGAGGATCTTCTTCTGATTCTTTGCCTTTAGTCGTTAGATGTTTAGGTTCCACACCTTCACTTAATCGGAAAACCGGTGCATCTTTTTCGGACTTTCCTGCCGTAAGGAGGAGTTTCTCAAACCAAGAGTTTCCTCCTTCAAGATTTAGACCATTGTAAAAGACAACATCTGCATCAGTAGTCAATTGCACATCTTTTGGCAATGGATCATACTCATGCGGATTTGAACCAACGGGTGCTAGTGTATGAACTTCGACTCGATCGCCGCCAACGTTTTTAACGATRTCGTAAATGATCGAATAGGTAGCTACGACTTGAATTTTCCCATTGTCATCTGTTTCATTTCCATTTTCTTTTGTACAACCTGAAAGTAGTAGCAGCAATAGAATACTCATCGTGCTTAATAAATATATTGTTTTTTTCATGTTTATCCTCCAGAAATAATTAAGATTGAGAATGCAGTTCTCGTTTTCGAGCACTTTTTAGTGATCTCCAGACCAATCCTTGCTTCGGCGAAAATAAAAAGGCGAGAATGAATAATACAGTTGCAGCAAGTACAATTGTTGCACCTGAAGCCAAATTATATGTGTAGCTGAAATATAAGCCGAGTATGGATGATAATATACCAATTCCAGCTGATAGATAAATCATTACCCACAGTCGATCAGTTAACAAATAAGCTGTCGAGGCCGGAGTGATGAGCATTGCCACCACCAGAATAATTCCTACGGTTTGTAAAGAAGCGACTGTCACCAAAGTCAGTAGCGCCATTAAAAAGTAATGAATGGCTTTTGTAGGAAGTCCATATGCTGCTGCCATCGTCGGATCAAATGAACTGACAAGAAGTTCTTTATAAAAGACAAAGATACTGATTAGCACAAAGATTCCAATCACCAATGTTGACAACATTTCTGTCGGTCTAACGGCCAGTACATTCCCGAATAGGATATGGTACAAATCAGTACTGCTTTTCATAAGCGTAATGAGAATAATCCCAGAGGCAAATGCAGCAGTAAACATAATACCAATTGATACGTCATTTTTAATTCGACTGTTTTGGCTGATAAATCCGATGCCGATGGCAGTCAGAATTCCTGTAAAGACAGCACCAATGAAAAAGTTAATTCCTAACATGTAAGACAATGCCACACCTGGAAGGACTGCGTGAGAAATTGCATCTCCCATTAAGGCCATGCCCCGTAAAATAATAAAGCATCCTATAACCCCGCAAATAATTCCGACCATTATCGACGTGAGCAAGGCCTTTTGTAAAAATTCATATTGAATTATAGCATCAATAAAATTCATCATGATGTCACCTCCGTGCCTACTATTGGAGAGAATTGATTGGTGTAGGCTTTGTTCAGTACGGCAGGTTGAAATACTTTCTCGACAATGCCGTGCTCAATCAATTCTTTATTAAGCAAAATCAATTCATTAAAATAATCGCTTGCTTTGCTCAAATCATGGTGAACAACAACGACTGTTTTTCCGCTATCGCGAAGTTCTTTCAAAATGGAAATGATTTTTTCTTCACTCGTTACATCAACACCTACGAATGGTTCGTCCAGAAAATACATTTCAGGTTTTTGTGCCAATGCACGCGCTAGAAAAACTCTTTGTTGCTGTCCGCCTGATAGCTCACCAATTTGGCGATTGCCATAATCGGCCATGCCAACTTTCTTTAAACATTCTAAAGCCCAAGCTTTATGTTCTTTTTTAGGACGATTGAAAATTCCTAAGTTTGGATAGGTGCCAATTAGGACTGTGTCCATAACGGTAATCGGGAAATCCCAGTCAATATTGCTGCGTTGAGGAACATAAGCAACTTTCGTCTTCATTTCCTTTATCGATTTTCCGAGTATTTCAACTTTACCTGTATCTTTTTTAATGAGATTCAATAAAGCTTTCAGCAGGGTGGATTTCCCTGCTCCATTGGGTCCTATGATGCCAACCAAATTTCCTTCTTCGACTGTAAAACTGACATTTCTTAACGCTTCGTTTCCGTTGTATGATACAAATAAATCGCTTACGGCAATAGCTGTTGTCATTTCTAATCCCTCCTGATAATTAAATATCTATATACGTCATATTTTTATATGAAAATAATTATTTCCTAATCGAAAAAAAGTTTCCTTAGAACAACTATATGCGACAACGTTCAATAAAGCAACTACAGAATAGTGTGAATATATTTTAGAAAGCTTGATAGTGCAGCGAAATTCATATCATAAAGAAAAACTTATTAACTAAATTTCACGATAAATCGCAAGGCGCGTTTCATGTACAATCATTTAGGAAAAACAGTATAATTAGAGGAAATAATTTCTTAAAAAATGGCACGATGCATTAGTTGTCAGGAATGATCTTTCGAGGAGGATTAAGTATGGGCGAGTATATAATGGCGATTGACCAGGGAACAACGAGTTCCAGAGCAATCCTATTTAATCAAAAAGGTGAAATTGTACATACGGCACAAAAAGAATTTCAGCAGTATTTTCCTAAGCCGGGCTGGGTCGAACATAACGCAAATGAAATCTGGGGTTCAGTCCTATCGGTAATTGCCGCAGTATTGACTGAGAGTGGTATTCAACAGACAGAGATTGATGGTATTGGTATTACGAATCAACGCGAAACGACCGTTGTGTGGAACAAAAAGACCGGTCGCCCGATTTATAATGCCATTGTTTGGCAATYCCGGCAAACACAAAAAATTGTGGACGAACTGAAAGAGGAAGATTTGGAAAAGTGGTTTCAGCAAAAAACTGGCCTACGTTTAGATCCCTATTTTTCAGGGACAAAAGTTAAATGGATCTTGGAAAATGTTGATGGTGCTAAAGATTTAGCAGATCAAGGGGATTTGTTATTTGGAACGATTGATACGTGGTTGATTTGGAAGTTGTCAGGTGAGAAAGTACATACGACCGATTACTCAAATGCGTCACGGACATTATTATTTAATATCCATGACTTAAAATGGGATGAAGAAATTTGCGAGAAATTAAATATTCCATTAACTATGCTTCCAAAAGTTGCATCCTCTTCTGAAGTGTATACAAAAACTGATCCAGCTGTTTTCTATGGAGCTGCGGTGCCAATAGCCGGGGTTGCTGGAGATCAACAGGCGGCACTTTTTGGTCAATGCTGCTTTGACAAAGGGATGGCGAAAAACACTTACGGTACGGGCTGTTTTATGTTATTAAATACTGGTGAAACCGCCGTTACATCGGATAATGGTTTGTTGACAACAATCGCATGGGGAGTCGAAGGTCAAGTTACTTATGCATTGGAAGGAAGTGTGTTTGTTGCAGGATCTGCCATTCAATGGTTGCGTGATGGGCTTCGAATGGTGAAAAATGCTGCTGACAGTGAATCGTATGCTAAAAAAGTGGATTCAACAGACGGGGTATACGTCGTGCCGGCTTTTGTTGGACTCGGTACACCCTACTGGGATTCAGATGCCCGAGGTGCAATTTTCGGATTAACTCGAGGTACTTCAAAAGAACATTTCATTCGCGCTACAATCGAATCGCTTGCCTACCAAACAAAAGATGTTCTTGATGCTATGGAACAGGATGCGGGCATGAAAGTAGAAACGTTACGTGTAGACGGTGGCGCAGTTAATAATGAATTTTTGATGCAGTTCCAAAGTGATTTGCTTCAGCTTGATGTTGAATTAGCAAAATTAAACGAATCAACAGCTCTAGGTGCTGCTTACTTGGCAGGATTAGCTACTGGTTTTTGGTCGGATCTAAAAGAAATCGAAAAAATGCGCAGCAGCAAAAAAACATATACACCTCAAATGGAAGAAACGAAGCGGCAGGAACTTTACAGAGGTTGGCAAAAAGCAGTGGAAGCAACTCGACTGTTTAAATAAGGGGGGATCGTCATGTTTTCAGCAATTGGACGTCCAAAACAAATCAAGACTTTAAATACGTTTCAATTCGATTTACTGGTCATCGGTGGAGGAATTACGGGTGCCGGAATTGCACTTGACGCCGTCACTCGAGGTCTGTCAGTAGCTTTAGTTGAAATGCAGGATTTCGCTGCAGGTACGTCCAGTCGATCCACCAAACTTGTTCACGGAGGACTTCGTTATCTGAAGCAATTCGAAGTTCAGATGGTGGCGGAAGTGGGGAAAGAGCGTGAAATCGTATATGAAAATGCAGTTCATGTAACAGAACCAGAGTGGATGCTATTACCGTTTCATAAAGGCGGAACATTTGGACCGCTTTCGACTTCAGCTGGACTTCGCGTTTATGATTTCTTGGCGGGAGTCAAACGGGACGAACGCCGTAAAATGTTAACATCAGAAGAAACGGTGAAGAAAGAACCACTGTTGAAAACAAAAGGACTTCGTGGTGCGGGATACTACGTGGAGTATCGTACTGATGATGCGCGTTTGACAATTGAAGTTATAAAAAAAGCGGCTGAAAAAGGAGCCGTTTGCGTAAACTATGTGAAAGCCGAGTCCTTCATTTATGAACAAGGTCGAATTGTCGGCGTAGAAGTAGTAGATCAACTATCTGGAGAACTAGCGACGATTCATGCTACTCAGGTGGTCAATGCAACTGGTCCTTGGGTAGATCAAGTCCGTGCCAAAGATTCAATTGAAAATGGCAAACAGCTTCGAATGACAAAGGGTATACATGTTGTAGTGGATCAAACGGATTTCCCGTTAAAGCAAGCGGTTTATTTTGATACACACGATGGGCGCATGGTATTTGCGATACCCCGTAATGGCAAAACCTATGTCGGAACCACGGACACATTTTACGACAATGACCCGAAGAATCCTGTTGCAACCAGTAAAGATGTGACTTACATATTAGAAGCCATTACATCTATGTTTCCAAGTATAAGATTGACTCCGCAACAAGTTGAGTCGACATGGGCCGGTGTAAGGCCACTTATTTTTGAAGAAGGAAAAGATCCATCCGAAATTTCCCGCAAAGATGAAATTTGGGAATCGTCAAGCGGTCTGATTACGATTTCTGGTGGCAAACTGACAGGATATCGCAAAATGGCGGAGATGGTTGTCGATCGTGTAATTAAAATATCCACTTTTTCTTATGGTGCCTCCATAACAAAAAATCTTCCATTATCAGGGGGAGATGTAGGTGGATCAAATCGTTTTTCATCCTTTGTTGAAATGAAAGCTCTGGAAGGTCAACGGTATGGCTTAACGTATGACGAGGCTCTCCAACTGGCATCTTTTTATGGAACAAATGTCGATCATTTATTTGCCTACGCGAGCGTTCTACAGGGAAATGCCTTTGATTTGCCACTGCCACTAGCTGCTAGACTTGCGTATGGAATACAATTCGAAATGACTTGTACACCGTCAGACTTTTTTGTCCGTAGAACGGGAGATTTATTTTTCAACATTGAAGAAGTTTATTCGTATAAAAAACAAGTGTGTCAAATGATGAAAGCACAACTTGGCTACACGGAAGATCAATTGGAATATTATCTTTTTGATTTAGAAAATCAACTGAATGCAGCAACATCATTCCGAGAGGAGCATGCATAATGACGAAAAGCATCCATTATGTAAAGATGTCAGATGGACATGAAGTCTATACGGTTGTCTATAAACCCCAGAACCCACCAATTGGTCATGTCCATATATTGCATGGCATGGCGGAGCATATCGGACGATATGAAGAGTTTGCACAATTTTTGGTTTCCAAAGGATATGTCGTGTCTGGGCATGACCATCGGGGACATGGTTTCACTGGACAAAAAAATAATCAAAAGGGATTCTTTGCAGAAAAGGACGGCTTTGATCGAGTGACAGAAGATGTTCGGGAAGTTTTACAGGATGTTAGAAAAGATTTTACTTGTGAAAGCCCCATCCTTTTTGCTCACAGCATGGGTTCATTCATTGGCAGACGCTATATACAAAAATATGGCCACTCCATTTCAAAAATCGTTTTATCTGGTACAGGAGGTCCTGCTGGTTTCTCTGGTAAAGTTGGGAAATTGATCGCCAAGGGATTTGCTCGAGTCAAAGGAACTCAAATTGAGAATCCATTATTGAACAAGTTGTCGTTCGGAAAATTCAATAAAGGTGTTACAGATGCTAAAACAGAATTTGATTGGTTATCGACAGATTCTGTTGAAGTCCAAAAGTATATTGATGATCCTTATTGTGGATTTGTAGCAAGTAACCAATTCTTTGTTGATTTAATCACAGGCATAAATAAGATACATGAAATGAAAGGGATGGATGACATTCCAAAACAACTCCCAATTTTGATGATATCTGGTGCGTTGGATCCCGTCAGTCAAAATGGTAATCAACTTTGGGGAGTTGCTGAAAAATATAAGAAAGCAGGACTTACTGATATTACGG
>NZ_JBFUIO010000102.1:0-7156 GCF_056401835.1 Paenisporosarcina sp. P4_D4
GCCTTTTATCTTCTGACATACGTTACTAGGAAGAGTGGATAGGAGGGGCGTATTTTGTCAGAACGAGCACATCATCGTTCATTATTAACAGGACGAGAAAGAGAAATTTTTCAATTGTTAGTGCGTGATTATTCAACGAAAGATATTTCCATTCAACTCAACATCAGTGAGAAAACCGTGAGAAATCACATCTCGAATACCATCCAAAAGTTGGGCGTATCAGGCAGATCACAAGCGATACTCGAACTTTTACGACTTGGCGAATTAGCACTAGACTGAGTATGTCTTGCCAATTTCCGCAAAAGACGTCACAATGAATACACAAGTAATCGTATTCAGGGAGTGGATTTAGCACATGACAGAGCAAATTTCGAGCAATGAACATAACCATAACCAGGAGCAAGTAGCTTTTCTGGAAAAAGAACTTCGTTATATATCAGGTATTATCAAACAAAAAGGTCGCCAAATTTTAAGTAACTATACAGTGACGCCACCTCAATTTGTTGCGTTGCAATGGTTGTTTGAACATGGTGACATGACCATTGGTGATCTTTCGACCAAAATGTATTTGGCATTCAGTACGACAACGGATTTAGTCGACCGGATGGAAAAGAACCAACTTGTCATGCGTGTTCGTGATGAGCAAGATCGACGTGTCGTTCGCATTCATTTATTAAAAGAAGGCGAGCGCGTGATTGAAGAAGTTATTCAAAAACGTCAAGATTATTTGCAAGATATTTTGTCTGATTTTGATGCTGTAGAAGTGCAACAGTTGTCGAGCCTTCTCCAAAGACTTCATGTAGAAATGAAAGAGGATTGAGGCGAATCTCGTGAATACACCAATCGGCGTGATCGATTCAGGTGTTGGCGGCTTAACGGTTGTCAAAGAACTTATGCGACGATTGCCCAATGAGCAATTTCTCTACATTGGAGATACAGCGAGATGTCCATATGGACCGCGTTCAGCAACTGAAGTGCGGAAATTCACATGGCAAATGGCGGAAGCACTGAAAGCGCAATCCATAAAAATGCTCGTTGTCGCGTGTAATACAGCAACAGCGGTCGCACTTGAATCCTTACAAAAATATTGCCCGTTCCCAGTCGTGGGGGTTATTTTCCCAGGGGCGCGAGCAGCTATAAAAGCAACAAGACGTTCTGAAGTCTGTATATTGGGGACTGTAGGTACTATTCAAAGTGGTGCTTACGAGAAGGCTTTGAAGGCTTTATCATCTTCATGTCATACCGTTCCACTTGCTTGCCCGGCATTTGTTCCACTAGTTGAAAGTGGCGAATATGAAGGCGAATTTGCGAAGGAATTGGTTGAAAAGACACTCGAACCACTGCAAAAGGAATCATTTGATACGTTAATATTGGGATGTACTCATTACCCTTTATTACAGGATCTTATTGAAAAGGCGGTTGGTCCGCATGTGAAGGTTCTTTCATCAGCCGAAGAAACGGCCGATGAAGTGGATGCTATCCTCAACTATTACCAGAAGCAAAGAGAGCAACCGAGTAAGGTACCGCACATTTTCTATACAACTGGTTCCATACCAATGTTCAGGACCATTATTACGAAATGGCTTGAAATCGAAAACCCAACAATTCAACAAATATCATTTAAATAAAACCTGGAATTCCTTGAAAAAGGAATTTCCGGGTTTTGATTCGTTTAAAGCTTATGTGATACGATAAGTGCGCGAATGTATACGAGGAGGAAACAAACACATGAGACAAGATGGACGAAATTCAAAACAACTGAGACCTGTGACGATAGAGACCGATTACTTGGTACATCCAGAAGGTTCCGTATTGATAACGGTAGGACAGACGAAAGTAATCTGTACAGCAACCATTGAAGAACGCGTACCGCATTTTTTACGTGGGCAAGGCAAAGGATGGATTACGGCTGAATATTCAATGCTTCCAAGAGCGACAGGTTCACGAACACAACGTGAAGCGTCGAAAGGTAAGATTGGTGGCCRTACAATGGAAATACAACGTCTCATTGGACGAGCACTACGAGCAGTAGTCAATCTGGAAACATTAGGAGAGCGAACGCTGTGGATTGACTGTGATGTGATCCAGGCAGATGGCGGCACACGTACTGCTTCGATTACCGGTGCATTTGTTGCGATGACAATGGCTATTGCAAAGCTACAAGATGAAAAACAGCTCCCTGAATTTCCTGTAACAGATTTTCTTGCAGCGACGAGCGTAGGAATTGATGGTGAGCTCGGTGCAATTCTTGACCTAAACTACATTGAAGATTCCTCAGCAAATGTCGATATGAATATTATCCAGACCGGTTCTGGTCAATTTGTGGAACTTCAAGGTACTGGAGAAGAGGCTACATTCACAAGACAGCAATTAAATGAATTGCTTGATCTGGGTGACGAAGGCATTCAACAGTTGATTGCCATTCAGAAAGATGTGCTTGGGGAAATGGCTGACCGGATCTGCAAAAAGCTAGGTGATTTATCATGAAGCAAGTAATTATTGCAACGAAAAACAAAGGCAAGGCGAAAGACTTCGAAGCGATTTTCAATCCCTATGGTTTTGAAGTTTTGACTCTCCATGATGTAGCGAATGACATGGATATTGAAGAAACAGGCACAACGTTCGAAGAAAATGCCGTTCTTAAAGCTGAGGCGCTTGCTGAACGCTTACAAACATTCGTGATAGCTGATGACAGCGGTCTAGCAATTGACGCTTTAAATGGCGCGCCAGGTGTCTATTCTGCACGCTATGCCGGGGAAGAAAAAAGTGATGATGGAAACATGCAAAAAGTTCTGACTGAACTTGAAGGTGTGGAAGACGAAAAACGGACAGCTCGTTTTTGCTGTGCCATTGCGTTGGCAGGTCCTAATATGGAGACGAAGACTGCGTTCGGAACTTGTGAAGGCGTCATTGCACATGATAAAAAAGGCACAAACGGCTTTGGTTATGATCCGATTTTCTTTGTGCCGACACTTGGTAAAATGATGGCTGAGTTATTGCCTTCAGAAAAAGCGGCAATTTCCCACCGTGGAAATGCCATCAAAAAAATTGAAGCGGAATTACCCAACTTGTTGAAATAAGGTGGCGAGTACATGCGTATTTTAGTAATGAGTGATACCCATGGAGAAGTAAATTCGATTGATCAGGTAAGACAACATGTCGGTTCAGTGGATGCAGTATTTCATTGTGGGGATAGCGAACTTGATGTAAATCATACATCGCTGCAATCTGCTTTTGTCGTCAGAGGAAATTGTGATTGGGATTCCTCATTTCCTGAAGAAGTATTCGCTGAGATTAACGGTGTGAAAATATTTATGGCGCATGGTCATTTATTACAAGTGAAATCGACCATGCTGCCGATTAGTTACCGTGCTCAGGAACTTGGAGCTGATGTGGTTTTGTTCGGACATTCTCATTTACTGGGTACTGAACAGATTGAAGGCACCGTATTTGTAAATCCGGGAAGTTTGGAATTGCCAAGAGGACGCCTTGAAAAGAGCTATGCAATCATCGAAAAATCACCAGTTCAGTGGACCGTAACATTCTTTTCGAATGAAAATGAAACACTTGAAAAAGTAACATTTAAAATTACTGAAAAATAACGTTGACTTTTGGCTGTAGCATTTCTATAATAAATATTGTCTTCATTTCTGAAAAGAACTGAAAATCACAAGTCTCAGTAGCTCAGCTGGATAGAGCAACGCCCTTCAATTTATTAGGAGCCTTTACAGGGAAAAAAGAACCTGTAGAGTGGACGACACTATATCGGTGAAACCTTAACAGATTATGCTGATGGCAATACCGAGGAAACTTACGCTTCGCGAAAGTGAAGAAGAGGCAATCTGAATGATTACATACGTAATGGTAAGAATGCTAAGAATCGTCTAACGACGTGAGGTTCCGTAGAGACTACACGTGTCGCACCTGCAATGGTGAAGATATAGTCCAGACTACAAACAATGTTCATTGGTAGCGAAAGCTATAGTGGTAAGCTAAGGCGTCGGTCGGGGGTTCGAATCCCTCCTGGGACGTAAGAATTATGGCGGTAAACGCCGGTATATCTACCTTTTGACGAACTTAGGGGAACGAACGGGGAAACGAACTTTGTTGAATATCCCTTATTCTAACCCTACTGAAAAGGTAGACCGAAATTATCTTCTAATCTAATTGATTAGGGGATTTTTTTTATGACAAAAAGAACAGGTTTGTTTGATATTAATGCTGATTTTGATGTGAAGCGGTTAATAGAAGGAGATCAAAAATCACAGCAAAAAGAAATGACAATTGAAAAAGCATTAACTACAATCACGAAGCAAATGCAAGTTAGTGGATTCAGACAAAGAACTATTAAAGACTATAATCTACACATGAATCATCTTTGTAAAATTACGAATGTGACCTACCTTCATGAAATATCATCTGAATTGATTTATCTTTGGCTTGATTCAATGAAAGTGTCTAATCAGACAAAACTAATTCGCCTAAAATGTTTGAAGGCAATCCTCTCAAAATGCTTTGACAATGGTTGGGTTAAACAAAGATTTTGGAAGTCGATAAATATCAAAGTTGATAAAAATGTCAAGAAGGGTGCTACGAGCAACGAAATTCAAATCTTACTATCTTTGTTAGACTTAAACTCTTTTATCGGTTTACGGGACGCTGTAGCGATTATAACGCTATACAAAACGGGAATAAGAATAAACACACTGGGACAACTTGAGGAGCGTCATATTGATTTTGAAAATATGATGTTAAATCTGGACGGTGCAATATTAAAAAATCATAAAATGCTTCAACTTCCAATAGACAATCAAATGGCTCAATTATTTCGTGTGTTAATCGATCAAAATAAGAAAATAAGAAGCAGTTACAACCAACGAAACAAATTTGTATTCTTATCTCAAAAAGGAACATCTCTAAACACTAAATCAACCAATAACGCTATCTCAAAGCGTTTACATAAATACAGTAAAGAATATAACCTTGTTAATATTAATCCTCATGCTATCAGAAGAGGATATGCAAAAGACCTTCTAAACAAAGGGGCTAACCTTGCATTAATTTCTAAAGCATTAGGTCATTCGAATTTGGCGGTCACCACTCAATACTTAGACTTAGATGAAGAAGAGGTTGTTACTAATTTACGAAAGTTTATGTGAGGCTCAGGCAATTTTAAAACCCATCAAAAGATGCTGAGTGATCAAAGAATTAACACTACACTTGTTTACGCACATGTGTTGCCCGAAACAATTAAAGAACATGGGCAGTTTAATCCACTAAAGATGATAAATGAATCAACAACCATATAAACTAAAAGAAAACTATGAGAATAGAATCCTTTTTTCTTCCATTATAATAATGAAAGTGGTGTTTCTAATAATTTCAAATGCAGTAATGGAAAAGTACAATATACAAACAGTATGGTCAAGCTTGAAAAAGGAAGATAGCATTGCAATAGGCTATATTCGTGCATATTTAGGTGAATGTAGAGATGGAAAGTGGGTAGTGGTAATCACGGATTCAACTTGGGAGGAATCAGAAGTTCTAGTAGTGAACAATAGAGTTACTGCAACGAAGCGGATACGAGATCGAGGTTTCTGGACAAGGATGAGAAAGGTTTTTCCAACTAAGCATTAAGTCAAAAGTAATTCTAATTTGTAAGCTTGAAATTTTTCGGATAGAAAAACAAGACGATCGTGAGATCACTTACATAATGTAATAAAGGAAATCAAGAGTAAGGTGTAGAATATCGTTGGTGTAGAAAATATTTACACAATATCCAATAGGGAGTGGTTTGGGATGGTTAATTTAGAGTTGGTTCAGAATTATGTTGTCAATAATGAGAATAAAACGATTAAAGAAGTAGTCGAAAAGAAACATGCAGGATTTGAAAATGGTTGGGAAGTAAAAGGCGACATGGTTGAATTTTGGTTTAGTCCAACTGTTAAGTTAGAGAATAGCCCATTGACTGCACCAGCAAAATACAAGTGGGAAGTTAGAGACACGAAAATAACTCCTATCAATGGGAAGGCTATTGAATTGACACCTGAGCTGGATGAAAGATTAATTGAGTTTCAAAAGCGAAGAGATTCTATTTCCAAAGAAGAGTTAGAAATTTATGATTTAATTTCGAAGTTATATGGTGAAGAGGAAGATGATAATGAATATCAAATTACTTTCGGTAAAGTCGCCAAACAATATGAGATGACTCCTAAAGAAGTAGAGGAACTTTATTTTAAAGTTAATGAAAAACTTGGTGTAATTTAATTTGATATTCAACTGAGCATCCAAGAAATTGGGTGCTTTTTATTTGGATAAGATTTGAGGAATATAAAGTGAAATGAATTGATGAATAAAAATTGGTTGAGGGTATGAACTTTCTAGACCTTTTATGAGTGTTTGAGACTAAGGGCTAGTTGAAATCCCTCGGTTTTTGATGAGCCAGTTGATGGGGGTAGGAGGGGACTGGGGAAAGGTCGATATTCAAATTGGCAAGAGATAATAATGACATAGTAATAAAAGAACTGCCCAACCCTTTTTGAATGTGGTTGGGTTATTCCTTTATATTGAAATGATATTGAAATGATTTTTTAGTCCGTTTTTTGGTTTTTTGAATAAAAACATATTAAAATTGCAATACATTTGTTTAGACTGAATATTCAGTTTTTATTTATTTGAATTTGTAGTATAGTAATTAACGGGTCAATAATTGTAAGAAAGATCAGAATAACTAAAATCAGAATGTACTTGTTTTGATACTTGTGGACTTGTCCCAAATGCGAACTAGAGTATGTATATAGAAATCAACATGTGTACTTCAATCGAGTGAAAGGTACTGTCGAATCAAGTGGCGCAACTGTGTCACTTGGTGTACAAAGCAAAAGGGGATAACATAATGACATTTTCGGTAATGGCAACAAATGAAGTAAATAATCAAAGTCTACTAAAAAAGCAATATAATACAAAAAACACAATAGCTGAAAAATTGCTGCGGTTGTTGAAACAACAACATTCTGTGCAATTACGTAGAGAGTTCATCAGTGCTGTGCATAATGAGGTAGGACTAGATTCGAAAATTTATAGGGTCAATGGAAAATTAATGGGTGGATTCTGGGGAGAGGTCTGTTGCGCATCTATAGAAGTGATAGATATAACA
>NZ_JBFUIO010000103.1:0-7094 GCF_056401835.1 Paenisporosarcina sp. P4_D4
CATTTAAATTATGCATATCTATATATGAAGTATCGATACCCAAAGCGGCTCTGTACATACATCTTCTTCCCTCTTGTGATGAACATTGGATATGATTCTATAAAAAACACATCCAATCAACGGACTGGATGTGTTTTTGGTCTTTGCTATTATATGCCCTCAGATATCATTCGGGATTACTAATTCATCAAATTACTAACCTCCAAAAACCTCGCCAAAATCTTAGCCATTTGATCACGCTTCGTGAAGCCATTCGGATCAAACGTACCGTTACTCTTACCGTCAATGATACCCGCTTGGTAAACGTTTTCGATTCCTGCTTTAGACCAGCCTGTCATTTGGTTGGCATCTTTGAAGTCTGCTAGTTTTTTAGCATGGTCTAATTTTGCAAAATCGAAGTTCAGGAATTTTAGCTCCATTGCTCTTGAAATCATGACGACTGCTTGGGTGCGTGTCAGTTTTTCGTATGGAGCGAATGTTCCGTCGTTTTTTCCGTTAATGATTCCGTATTGAACGGCTGTCATTAGTTCTCCATTGGCATTGAACCATTCTGTTCCTTTTACATCTGAGAAGCGGTTGTCATACGCTTTTGCCGGAAGTCCTAGTGCACGAACCAATAATACGGTGAATTCGGCACGGGAAATATCTTCTGCTGGTGCGTAAGTTCCGTCTACTTTCCCTTTTATGATGTATTTAGATGCTAGTTTTTCAATCGAGTCTTCTGCCCAGTTGATGTTGTTCACATCCGGGAATGTTTGGTTGTTTTCAACAATCGCATATGTTGAGTTTGTCAGTGACTTCACTGTTGCGATTTTGCCGTCAAATAAAGTAGGAAGTGAATTGAATGTTCCATCTTGATTGAACTTCACTGCGACCATAGTTTTCGGATTGAACTCTTTATCGCCAACAATTTCTCGTTCAACAAATGAACCATATTCTGTGATTGTCACTTTCTTATCTCCAGCAACTGCTTCGACGTGGAATTCAATTGCATTGGATACAATCTTCACTTTAGTCGAAGGRGCTTTCACGACATTCACAGACACCGTGATTTGAACATCACTTTCAGCAACCCCTAGCTTTTTAGCTATATCTGCGACATAAATTTCTGATGCAGGTAGCTTGTAGGTTGCTTCATCAGTTTGAATCTCGATCATTGCCTGTTTGTTTTTCTTTAACGCTTCTTTAAATAAACTGCCAGGAACCTGTGCTTTCACCGTTTCTCCAGTATCCGGTTTTTCTAACTTAAGCGCTACGACAAATTGCTCAGACGTAATTGCATTGACAATTTCCGATACTTTTCCAGGGACAACTTTTGTAACTACTTCAATCATTCCTGAAGGGTTTTTCTCTTTCACTACTTCTGCCGCTTGAGGTGGAAGCACGATTGTGTTCGGTTTTCCATTTGCAGGTGGTTGATACCCATCGTTCCCATTGTTCTTCGGTTCTTCTGTAGCTTTTCGATCCAGTTTAATCACGACTGTTGTTAAAGGATCAATGGTCATTGTTTGACGCGATAAGCTAAATCCTGATTTTTTCGATACGGGATGTGTTCCCGCTTCATCATTGTCTACTAGGACAACACCATCAGTGAAATCATAATCTCCTAATGTTAACGTACGAGCTTTATTGTCAGCATTTACAAATACGTAGTAGTTGCCTGTTTTATCAGTTGAGATATTTTCGTATGCAATAACTAAATCGGAATCTTTCATCTCAGGGAAATCAAGTAGCGATACGTTTGTATCTACTAGCGTTTTTTCACCTAAACGGAAAGCATTGGTTGATTTTCTTAAATCAATTAAGCCTTTCGTGTAAGCATTTGTTGTTGTATTGACTGCAAATTCTTTCTTGTTCGTTGCTTTTTTCCAATCAAATTTATTGATGGCATCTGAAGAGTCATAGGAATCATGGACGAAATAGCCAAATGTGTTCCCATCCATATCTTTCAATTCATGATATTTCTGTTCAGGTACCCCTTCACCAAACCATTGCTTCGTTCTGCCGTACTCCTGCCCTGCATGAATGAAGGCAGTGCCTTGTGAAGTTAAAATCAATGAGTTCCCTATACGGATTCGTTTATGAATTTCCAAGTCATTTTCAGGAATTGCCGGATCCTTTTTAATGGACTGGGCAATGACATCATATAAAGGCAAGTTGTCGTGTGCTTCGATGTACTGGACCATATCACCCGGGTCATCATCAGCTGTATTGGAAGGCTGTCCTTTAATATTGTTGAAAATCGTATCAATATCTCTTGCGCCACCTGTAATGAATCTAGGCTCACCTTCTGAACCGAAACCAGATTTCAATTCATTTCGGATTTCGTCAGAGAATACTCCAACGTCATCTGTTTTATCCATCCAGTCCTGGTCTGCACCCATTCCTGCCTGTGCTGGATCAGCCAAATGACCAGCAAATGTTCTCCAGCCTTCTCCAATAAATAAAGCATCAGGATTAACAGAAGCTGCTACGTCATACGCCTTTTGAATGGATGGATACGTTGCATCACCCATCATATCAAAACGCATGCCGTCAATTTTGTATTCGTCAAACCAATATTTCACTGAATCGACCATTAGTTTTTCAGCCATTGTGTGACTTGTTGCCAAGTTGTTACCAAAGCCACCAAGGAAGTTACCTTTCGCATCCTGGTATGCATAGTAATTTGGGACAATGTCATTTAACATGCTGGCTTTTGCCATATGCGTGTATACGACGTCAAATACAACACCCATATCCGCATCATGAATGGCATCAATTAATTCTTTCAGCTCTTTCACTCGCAGTTCAGCGTCTTTCGGATTCTCTGAATACGCACCATCTGGCGAGAAGTAACTGTGAGGGTCGTACCCCCAGTTGTATTCATTGCCACCCGCTGAATAGTTAAGTTCGCGTTCGCCCATCTTCGTTTCATCACCATAATACCAAGCCATGACAGGAAGTAATTGAACGTGTGTAACACCTAGAGATTTAATGTAATCTAGCTTGTCGATAAATCCTTTATACGAGCCCCATCTTGATTTTAAATCCTTTTCAATCGAAGGATCTGACGTAAAGTCACGTACGTGAACTTCGTAAATCACGGCATCTTCACGTTTTTCATACCCATCAATTGAAGCATGACCGAAACCTTTAGGGTTCGTGCCGCTTAAGTCGACAATCGCTGCTTTCCCGACCGTATCGCCGTCTGGTCCAGCATCACCCTCTGTATTCAACGTAAAGGCTGCCATGGATTTGGCATAAGGGTCCAATACCGTTTTCATTACTCCATCATTCGTTACTTCGTATTGATAATAGTAGCCTTTAAGATCTGTTACACCAAGATCACTTGGGTTGATGTCTTTCGACCAGACACCTTGTTCGCCGAGTGTTAACTCTACAGTGCCAATTGGAGCTGCCGCATCTTCTTTATCGAAGAAGTTCGCCACTACTTTACTTGCTTTAGGCGCCCATAATTTCAATGTGGCACTGCCATTTTTGTACGTTGCACCTAGATCATTTCCATCATAAGCATATATCTTATCAAGCATTCTCCAGCCTGTAGATGCTGAAACGGTTCTGCCTGAATACGTAATCGACAATGGCAGTTTGTCTAAGTTCAGTGTTGCTGTTACTTCAACTGTTGTTGCTCCAGTGATTTCTACGCTTTCAACCGAAACAACTGCACCATCAACATCTTTAATGACCAAATCATCCTTCAGTTTTTCTGCTGTTAAACCATCTGTCATCGTGAATCCTAATAGAACCGTATCTTCAGAGGTTACTTCACCCGATACAATGCCCGATGCCACTTCTGCATAAGGGGAAATGTAGACGTTATTATCACCTTGTTTAATCCATAAGTGATTATACTTATCCAATAAATTGAATGATTTATCTCCTGCATCTTTCTCTTGTGTCTGTTGATTGACGATGAGGAAGCCGATATCCTTCGCGCCTTCTTTCAGCTCGATATCCGCATATGCACCATAACGATCTGTCCCGTCTAAATCAACTGCACCAGTTGGCCAACCGTCAGAAGGAGCTGCTGTATCGCCCCAGTGCCAAATGCCAAGGTTTTCGTAGTCAGCATTTTCACGCGAGTAATGAATGCGGACCGTATTTGCAGGCAAATTAACCGGTTCGTACGTGTACACTTTATCTGACCCTTGCTTAATCCATATTTCGTTCATCTCAGGTTGAGAAATCGTAAAGCCTTTGTCTCCGCCATCTTTACCCGCGTCACCTTTTGTTATATCCATTACAAGGAAGCCGATATTTTTCGCACCGTTAGCCAGTGGTACGTCAATGTAAGCACCATAGCTATCCGTTTTTTCAAACATCGTTGCACCCACTGGCCAGTTAGCCGAAGGTGAAGCGACATCATTCCACAGCCATGCACCATAGTTTTCGTACACATTGTCTTGTCGGTTGTAATGAATTCGAATCGTGTTATCAGGAATTGGTTCTACTTCAGCGTTACCGTCACCTGAAGCAACTGCACCTGTAATATTTCCACCTTCAACTGTTAATAAAACCGTACCGCCGTCAGCATTTGATAGAAGTGATAAGTTAATTTCTCCTGCTTCGTTTGCTTCATAGACCTCTCCAGAATAATAATCAGTCACTACTGCATCCGCCGAATCAACTGTTAACGTCACATCTATCGCTTCTTCAGCGACGTTCAATCCGACGTAAACCGATTGATCTTGATAGTCACGAGAGAATAATAGGAATTTATCTTTGTCAGATCCTCCTACAAATGTTCTTTCGCCTTTCGCAAACACTTTTGAATGCTCACTTCTGAAGTTAAGAATTTTTGTGTAGTGTTCCAACACATCATTGTTATCGACTTGATCCCACGCAAAGTTATAGCGGTTATCATATTGCGGGTAGTTGTTGGCTCCACTTTGCCCAAGTTCTTCTCCGTAATAAATGACTGGCTGCCCTTTTGCTGTTGCCTGCAAAGATGCCGCAACTTTCAACTTGCCTTCATCGCCACCTAGTGAATGAAGGAATCCGTCTTCATCGTGGCTACTTAAAAACTGGCCTAATGTTGCGGCATTGTCGATTTTTCCATTGCGATCAACAAGCGCTTCATTTGCTGCTTTCAATTGACCATTTACAAAGTTTCTCGCTGTATTTTTAAACTCAAAATCAAGTAATGAATCCATCGTGCCTGTGTTCAGGTAACCGAGGTTATTATTAACGTTAGCACCCCAAGCTTCACCAATCATCTTAAACTCAGGCATTTTGTCCGTTAATGCATTTTTGAATTTCATCCACGTAGCATCTTCCACATGCTTAACGGTATCTACACGGAAGTAGTCAATTGTATTTCCATTTGCTGTCGTTGCTTGCTCAATCCAGCTCGTTTGCCAATCAATGATTTGTTGACGAACTGCAGGGTCTTCCGTCTTAATGTCAGGAAGTCCAGCCAATTCACCAACAACCTCATCCGTTCCAACGTCAGCTCCTTGACGGACGATATCGCTGAAATTCGCACGCTCTTYGTCTGTCGGGAAACCTGCAGGCTTGTTTGCCATAGCTCCATCGATTTCTTTCAAGCCATAGCCGGTATGATTCACTACGACATCCACCATGATTTTCATATCACGGGCATGCGCTGCATCAATCAGTTCGTGGAAATCTTCCATCGTTCCAAAGTGCGGATTCAATTTCCCAAAGTCACTTGCCCAGTAGCCATGATAGCCGTAATATGGATCAACAGATGGCCCGTTTRTTTCGACAGAACGAACATCATATTTGATGTTTTCTACAATTGGACTAATCCAAATCGTATTCACACCGAGATCATCAAGATAATCCAATTTAGCCGTAATCCCTTTTAAGTCTCCACCTTGGTACGTTCCACGTTTAGATGTATCATAGTTCAAATCGTAAGGGTCATTGTTCGATTCATCACCATCAAAGAATCGATCTGTTAACATAAAGTAAATGACGGACTCGTCCCAATCAAAATCAGTCGTTCCTGTCGATTGTCTCGTTTTCACTTCAACTTCCGCTGTTCCTTCATACGTGTTTCCATAAGAATCAACGACTGTTAAAGGAATCGTTTTGATGCCAACAGTTGTGTCGTCGTCTACTGCAATCGCAATCTCTTTTAAAGATGGATCAATCTCAAGCTTAGCTGATCCACCTAACGAAGAAGCATCTGCAGTGAGTTTGCTAATTTCCACATCGTCTGTCAGACCTTGAATATCAACAGTTAAGACAGCATTTTGATTATAATCAATCGCTGCAGGCTCCACTGATCCTGAAACCGTCAAGTCAGCTTTCTTGAAGTCAATTGTTGAAACTCCGTCTGTTGTATTGTAAGGATCAGTTACTTCTGTTGTAATACCACCTTTTGTTACAAGGAATGAGTATGAGGTTTTACCATTTGGAATGTTGTCGTATGAGAATACAAATCTCTCATTTTCAGGTTCATATGTCATTTCATTCGTTTGTCCATTAAACTTCAACTCTACTTTTTCAATCGTGTCCATGTCGTCACTAGCGAAAAGGGCTTTGTCCCGGTAATAGAAAGTTGCGTCCCCTTTATCAATGACTGGAGCCGAACCATCCGGAACGATGCGAATTTGCTCGACACCGCTAGTAATATAAGCCTTTGTCAGTGAGTCGTTCTTATTCACTTGAATAAAACGATCCCCAAACTCTTTTTGAGCAGTATCCCAGTTATCAGTACTACGAAGAACAAATCCAAATTGCTTCGTTTCAGGAGCAACCGCAATATTAACTGATGCCACTCCTCCTTCATACGATTCAAAATTGATTTGATCATTTTTAATGCCAGTATTCCATGCCCAAATATTCCAGGTACCATAGATTTGATCTTCGCGAATATAAGTGAATCGTACATGACGATTCGAAGAGTCCGTTAATTCATTTACAGCTGTTTCTGTTGAACTCGTGGCATGTGCCTGTTGAGCGGGTATAAATGGTAGCCATAAGCTCAAAACCAGTACTGAAACGATAAACATATTTAGTTTGCGTTTAACATCTATTGCTATTCTCACTCAGCATTTCCTCCTTATTCTTTCGGTGTAATAGATTGATAGATTAATGCCAGTCCGCCTCCCTTTCTTGGT
>NZ_JBFUIO010000104.1:0-7028 GCF_056401835.1 Paenisporosarcina sp. P4_D4
GGTTTATATGGTGTCTGCGCCATCTGGGACTGGAAAATCAAGGTTTTCATTGGCATCAATGTTGTCAATCTGTGTTCCTGAAATTTGGGATGAGAATAAGAAAGAGTGGATCAAAACTGGAGCAACAGGTCGCTGTTTATTCATCACAACTGAACTCGAAGAAGATGAAGTAAAAATCCCTGCTCTATGCTACATTGCCAATGTCCCTGAAGATAGACTACAAAACGCTACATTGACAGCAGAAGAGCAGCAACGTATTTACAAAGCAATCGACATACTTGAAGAAACTCCATTTTGGTTTGAAGAATTACATGATTTCGATTTAGAAGATGTAGAGCACACTATTGTAAAGAACATCAGCAAAAACAACATCTCGTATGTGTCCTACGATTATATTCATACATCAATGAAAATCTTCTCATCTATGGCTAAGGCAGGCGCAAAAGGACTTCAAGAGCATCAAATTTTATTGCAAATGTCTATTCGTCTTAAAGAGATTGCGAACAAACACAACGTTTTCCTTGCCACTTCAACTCAATTGAACAGCAATTATAAAGAGGGAGAAATGGATGATGGCAGTCTTTCAGGAGCTAAAGCGATTGAACAAAAGGTTGATATGGGAGCTTTATTGTTGGACATTAATAGTAAAGATGAAGAAATAATTTCATCAGTTATGCACAGTGGAATACCAGTACCATTTGGATTAAAGCCGAATCTTAGCTTAAATATTTATAAAAACCGAGGGAACAAATGGAAACGTGTAAGATTGTGGATTCATGTTGACCATTCTACACTTCGAACAACCGATGTCTTTTCTACGGACTACAAGGGAATTCTTATTCCTAATCTAAAACCACTTAAAGTTCAGTTTGAAGAGGAAGATGAAGAGGAAGACTTAGATATTTTGCCAGACGGAGCTTCAATTGATGCTCTTCCTGTATCATTCGATTTCTAAAAGAGGTGAATCACAATCATTAGGCATAATAAGGATCACCTCAAATCGAGTTTAACGATTAGTGATATTAAGCAATTATTAACAAGTCTTGGTGCAGACGACTTTATAGATGAAACCGATTCAAAAGGACAATTAATTACAAATACAATTTGTCATAATCAGCATAGTGGAAGCATGAAGCTCTACTACTATGAAGAGGGAAAGTCATTTCATTGTTATACGACTTGTGGTTGTTCGTATGATGTGTTCGGTTTATGTCAAAAAGTGTTTTCAAATAGAAATCAAGAACTTTCATTCACAGCATCAGTTGATTATGTAGCGAGAGCAACAGGAAAACAATTCGGTTTTGGGTTCGGACTAGAGCTTGAAAAAGAAGATAAGCTGAGCGAGGAACTTCAATGGATGCAGAGAATGTCCAAGAAGAAACGTGTTGAATTGCCTGAACTGAAGACGTACTCAGAGAAAATTCTCGATGTGTTTTCAAATGTTCATCATCCAGAATTTCTTAAGGACAATATTTCGAACGCAGCTATGACTAAATTTAAAATAATGTATTACAACAAAGACAACCGAATTGTTATTCCTCATTATCATCCATTAACAGGAGACTTGATTGGAATTAGAGGACGTGCATTAAACCAGTGGGAGATTGATTCTGGCTATAAGTATTTACCTCTTAGCATACAAGGCAAAATGTACAATTTCCCTTCGTATGGACAGCTTTACGGCATGTATCAAAATCAGAATGTAATAAAAAAACTGAAAAAAGTTGTTCTGTTTGAAAGCGAAAAGAGCGTTCTTCAATGTGAAAGCTACTACCC
The DNA here is from genome assembly GCF_056401835.1 of Paenisporosarcina sp. P4_D4. Taxonomy (NCBI): domain Bacteria; kingdom Bacillati; phylum Bacillota; class Bacilli; order Caryophanales; family Caryophanaceae; genus Paenisporosarcina; species Paenisporosarcina sp. P4_D4. The sequence goes on from NZ_JBFUIO010000104.1 coordinate 1,777, forward strand.
AGACAACAATTTTTCAGTAGCAATGATGGGTAGAAATATTTCTTCTATGCAAGTCGAGATGTTACTTAATCTTGGAATTGAAGAGATAATAATTGCCACTGATCGAATGTACAAAGAACATGGCAGCGACGAAGAAAAAAGAGACATTGAATATCTTGTTAAACTAGGGAGAAGATTTTCCCCGTATGTCAGAACATATGTATTGTTTGATGAATTAAATGAAACAAAATATAAATCATCTCCTAGTGACTTCGGTTTGAGCACATTAAATTCGCTATTGAAGAACAAAAGGGAGATATTAAATGTTGTTAATTAATAAATTATAACCAAATAAAATATGAGTTTTAGAGGAGGAAATAATAATGAATATACCTAAATACCCAGAAGACTTCTTTAGCTTTGCAGAAGGATATGATGTTCCTAATAACATTATTAATGAATGGATTAAAACAAAGATTAAGCAACTAGAAGAGAATCCTAATTTGCCGTATTCATTAATTAGCAGTGGCAACACAAGTGTAAGAGTTGATAGATTATATGATGAAGATGGAAAGTACGAAATTAATGTAATTAAGAACTATAGTCAGGCTTACATTTATTAGAGAGATTTTATCCTTCACCTCTAACACGTTTGGTTAATGCCAAAAGGAAAATGGGATCAAGTTTAGTCTTACTTGCATATTCAACAAATGCTAACCAATCAGAGGAAATTGGCTGAGGTGTGTATGGAGACTTTTGTATTTTAATTAGCTCATCCAGTTTAGCTTCAATATCATCAAGTCTAACTGTAACTGGCTTTGGTGGATTCATGGTGTCACCTACTTTATATAATAATTACATTTTAACACAAAGGAGAAATTAAATGACTTGTATCGTTGGATTAGTACATGAAGGTGTGACTTACATTGGAGGAGATTCATTAGGATCAAACGGTTACTCCAAAACAGTGAGAAAAGATAAGAAAGTATTTAAGTTGAAAGACACTGATAATGCAATTCTAGGATTCACAAGTTCTTTCCGAATGGGACAGCTTTTAATGTATGCTACTGGATTAATTGATAGTCGAGATGAGCCAAATATTGACCACAAATATCTTGTAACTAAATTTGTTCCCAATGTTATTTCCACATTTGAGCATGGAGGATTTGGTAAAAATCATAGTGGAGATAAAAGTGGTGGCACATTCTTATTGGGCTACAAAGGCAAGTTATATAACATTGAAGATGACTATCAAGTTGGAGAGTCTTCAGATAATTACGATGCATGTGGCTCAGGAGTGTATTTCGCATTAGGATCATTACATGCAACTGAAGGTGCAGATTTGTCTCCAGTTGAGAGAATTCGATTGGCGTTACAAGCAGCGAGTAAATTTAATGTTAGTGTTGCACCTCCATATTACATTATGAACACAGAGAATGATAAAGTTGTAGAATTTAAAGATTAAATAATAAAGAATAAATAATTGGGAGGTAAATAAATGAAAATATTAGATAAAACATACATCTTCGAAAAAGCTAGAAACAAACATACAGGTGAAGTATTAGAACGAGAATCTAGACGAAAAGGACATAAACTCAAGTTTGACTATTTGGAGATAGATGTTCCACTCGTATACTCGTATCTTGAAGGTGGATTTGTCAGAACGAGTAAGATTGAATCATTTGAAGTTAAAAGTAAAGAGGTAGTTGTTACAACTATAAATAGTATTTATACGTTTAGCGAAGCAGAATAAAATAACAAATTGATTGAGAAGGGGGAAGGTAATTGATAGAATTTCTTGAAGCATTAGCTGAATTCAAAATAACGGTATATGGTGGTTTTGCTATAGTTACATTGCTAATGTGGGGGTTCTGGTTTGTTGTAGGTTTAATAACGATATACCAATCAAGGCTCTTTAGACCTACTAGAAAATTTATAGGGTCAGTCCTAATTTTAATTAAACCAAGTAAGCAGTATCACCAATATGTCAGTCTGCATCGAGCTGGCTATATTTATAAATGGAGTTTGAATTTATGCTTATTAAAAAATGGAAAAGGGGTAAAAAAATGAAAATCAGATCAATCAAATTAATCAATGAATTATTAGAGGCTAACGCCAAAGGTTATGGTTCTACAGCAATGAGCCAAAAACCACTTTATATTATTGGATATGAAGAAACAACAAAAACTGGATTGACTGCATACGGAGAAGCACAAGCCACAGATGAACTATTTAAAGAGATTAATAAACTATTTACAAATTTAGAGAAGAATATCATGGAAATCTACGTTGAATAAAATACCGATTTTATATGGAGATGAAGAAAATGCAGAATATCAAGGTAAATATCTGGTTTTACGATGAACTGCTTGAAAGTGATATAGAAACGTTGGTATATAAGGGTTTAGACACTGATCAGAACATGTTTGAGGCAATTTCTAAGAATATGGTGATAACAGTCGGTCATGGAAGGCGATAAAAGAAGTCTTTTATTGGATAAAGGAGGAAGAAGAGATGGCAAAGTATATTAAGAAACCAATTCCAGTTGAAGCAGAGCAATATCAGAAAGGAATGGAAGATGGTTTTATACAAGTATTTGAAGAAGAGAATAATCATCCTATGAAACCATATATACAAACACTTGAAGGAAAGCTGACTTTTGATGAAGATGCTTATATCGTAACTGGAATTAAGGGAGAGCGATGGGCAGTAAGGAAAGACATATTTGAAGAGACATATGATTTAATTAAAGAGTAAAAGGGATTTTTTATTTGTCTTTAATATCAAATTAATAAATTATAATATAACTAGAGAGAGGTTGATGAATATTTACCAATTAAAAGGAGCTAACAACCTCTTTAATGTAGTAGAGGTATTGGCAGAAAATCGTGGGTTAAATAAAGAGGATTTAGAGTGGCATTTATCACCAACTAAATTTGAACATCCAGCGTCAGACTTACCGAATATGGAAAAAGGAGTTAATGTTCTTTTTGACCATATTGCACGAAACAGCAAAATCTTCATTTTTATTGATGGCGATAATGATGGTTTCGATTCATCAGCAATTTTATTATCAAACTTACGAAAAGTATTTAAGCGTGATTTCGACTATGCACTACACGTTAATAAAAAGCATGGGATTGAAGTTGAATTAATTCCTGAGGGTACTAACTTAATTATAGCACCCGATTCTTTATCAAACGAGTATGAAATTTATGAAGAGTTGGCTAAAAAAGGAATCGAAATTATCTTATTGGATCACCATGAATGTGAAAAGGATTCAGAGTTTGCAACAATTATCAATCCGAAATTGCCACAAAGCACATATCCAAATACTGAAATCAGTGGTGCAGGTATGGTATATAAATTCATTCAAGAAATCGACAAACGATTAGGAACGAATGAAGCTGATTATTACTTGGATTTAGTTGCCTTCGGTATGGTTGGAGATGCAATGAAGATTTCTGAAAAGGAAACTAAGTGGCTTGTTACAAAGGGGTTAAGTCAGATTAATAACGACTTCCTTAAAGAGCTAATTAAAAAGAATCTTGAGGATGGCACTGAATTGACTCCTAATGTGCTAAGTTTTAAATTGCTGCCTAAGATTAACAGTTTGATTCGTGTTGGAACGCAAGAAGATAAGCTGGAATTATTCAAAGCAATGTGTGGACATGAAGAAACTACTATCAATCCTAAGTTAAGACGACCAAATAAAGAAGAGTCTTATGGTGAACGAGTATCGAGAATTTGTAATAACACCTATGCAAAACAAGCAAGAATGCGAGATAAGATTTATGAAGAATTGAAACTTCAGATTGCAGAGAAGGATTTAGATAAGAATCGTATTATTGTATTAAATGTTAAATCAGATTTTCCTGATAACTTCACAGGTTACATCGCTTCAAAAGTAGTAGGCGATTATCGTAAGCCAGTAGTTATATTGCGTGAAGACAATAAGGAAGAGAATGAAGGATTCAGAGTTGGTTCTTTACGTGGCTACGATCCTTTAATTGCAGATACAAATACATTCTTAAACACTTTAGGGCTATTCGAGTATGTGTCAGGACACAATCAAGCTGCTGGTGTGAAAATCAAGTTTGAGAATATTAAGTATTTGAATGAATTAATCAATGAAGCATTGTATGAATTAGATGCAGATGAATCATATATGGTGGATTTAATCATGAATGCTAAATCGTTAACGAAAGATTTCATATTAGATGTATCAAGATACGATAAATTATGGGGCAAAGGGTTAGATCAGCCACTTTATGCAGTAGAACAGATTGAAGTCAATTTAGGCGATGCGGAAGTGATTGGAAAAGGCGAAAATATCCTCAAATTTAACGTAAATGGCGTTGAATTCATCAAATTTAGTGACATTTCGAAGCTTTTTGACCTCAAAAAAGACAATAAAACAGCAATTTTAAACGTTGTTGGTAAAACAGGATTGAATAGTTGGAGAGGAAATGTAACTCCACAATTTGTGATTGAAGCAGTTGAGATTGTTGAAGTTAAGGATAGTGCGAGATTTGTATTTTAATCAAAAAATAGGAGGGTGAATGAGATGGAACAAGCAAATAAACTTATTAAGTTTTGTCCTTATTGTGGACATGAATCTGAAAAGAACTTCATTGCTACTTTATCAAATGGCGGTGCATGGTATTGTGAAAGCTGTGAAGAAGAGGTTGAAGCATACGTTTTAAGCAAATAAAAAAGCATAAAATAAACTTTTTATTGGGTAACGGGTAAATCAGCTAAAATACAGCAATCATATAAGTTTCATAAAATGATGCTCACAAACCCTGTCATATCAACGATTGTAGCCTAGTTTTTCAGCGTTTTCAGCATATTTAATAAATTATAAAATAAATGCAAAATAAAACAACTCTTTTATTGGATAAATTTTCGTTTATTAGTTGTAATTAGTAAATTATAAGTATATAATAAGAGTGTAGTGATTAGATCGTTAATTGCTGCACTCATTTTTTGATATAAGGAGGGATTAGCTTGGTAATTGAAATGAGTGAAGTTAATGATACTGATACTGTTAATGAATTAATTATAAGAACAATTGATCCAACAATTGCATTAGCTGAGAATGCTATGTTGAGACATCGACCTGATTTGTTTGATGAATGGGATTTTGAGAAGAATGATGAGCTTGGATTGGATATTTATAAAATGACAAATGGAATGGATCGAAAAGTAAATTGGATATGTAAAGATTGTGGTAGTGATTATATATCAGCTATTTGCTATAGGAGTATAAG
>NZ_JBFUIO010000105.1:0-6828 GCF_056401835.1 Paenisporosarcina sp. P4_D4
GGTGATGAAAAACCCAATACACGTGCTTCCAGACGTTCAACGAATGTTGATCCTAAAAAGAAGAAAGAAAAACGCAATTTATTGTTACCCATCCTGTTCTTATTCTTTATTCTGATACCTGTTTCATTTCTGATCTATGTTTTTGCATTTTATGAGCCGAATGCGAATGAAACAACAGTTCATGACGATAGCCAAGTCAAATATGAACAAAATGAAGAAGATGTAGCAAGTGAAGAAGATTCTCAAAACACTGAGTCAGAAGCGTCCGCTGAAGAAAACACTGAAACGGAGAATTCGGAAGAATCTTCAACAACTGAACAACAAACCAAAGAAGAAACACCAGAAGAAGTAGTAACAGAAACCGAAGAAGTTGAAGAAGAAACTGACATAACACGGGATGAAGAACAATCCTCAGATTCCAAGACACATGTCGTTAAACCAGGTGAAACACTTTACCGAATTGCCATGAATTATTACAATTCACCAGATGCCGTCGAAAAAATCAAATCTGCAAATGGACTTTCATCAGACTCGATTTCAACTGGGCAAACATTGATTCTTCCATAAATTTTTGTATTATAAAGAGGATAAGAGTGAGTTTTGTAGAATAGGTTAATAATCAAGAAAGATTGAGGTGACAGCATGTTTGCGAAAAGTGTAATGATTCCAAAGGAAAAATGTATTTCAATTCAAACATCAGAGTCGGTGCAAGCGGCACTGGACATATTGGAAAAAAATCAAATCGATGCATTGCCAGTATTGGAAAATGGCCATTATAAAGGTATTTTAAATCGATATATTGTTTACCGTGCATTTTATTACAGTGGTTTAAACAAAGAAGATTTTCTTGCAAGCACGTCTTTAATGGACGTTGTGACAAGATCGGAAATCTATTTATCCATTGATGACGTTTTTGAAGATTCTCTACTTCAACTAAATGACTTTCCAATTATAGCGGTAGTGGAAGAAAATCGCTTTTTAGGTCTTGTCACTCGATTTGATATCATGGATCAATTCAGAAGTGCTTTTGGAATGGATAGTCCTGGCGTTCGCATAACATTTACGTCTGTAGAGACAGAGGGACAGATAGCCCGCGTAGGAGACATTATTCAAAAGTTCCATGAATCTGTGATTTCATTAGTTACATTTGATGAATCAGACAAATTATTGAGACGTATCGTGTTGAAAATCGAGAAACGTGATAATGTACAAAAATTCTTGAAAGAACTTGACCGTTCTGGATTCCGCGTATTGCATATGGAAGAAGATTGATCGAAATACAACTTTCATAAAAGTAAGGGGAAGGGGAAACCCTCCTCTTTTTATTTTGATTCAGAGGTGAATACATGCGTTATTTGGCAACAATTATAGGCTTTACTTTATGTATACCATTGATTATGGTGAAAAAAGCTTTTGAGACGAATATACGTCACCAGCAAATTGACATATCCAGTTATAAGGATGAGCATCCATTCCGCCTGTTTTTCATTTCCGATATTCATCGAAGGAAAATAACGAATCATTTAGTTGAGGAAGTCGGAACAGATATACATGCAGTGATTATAGGTGGAGATCTGGCGGAAAGTGGTGTACCTTTAGGGCAAATTGAAGACAATATTAAACAACTGGCTAAAATTGGTCCTATTTATTACGTTTGGGGTAATAATGACCGTGAAGTGGGAGAACACCATATCCGAAAATATATTCAAAATGTGGGTGGAATAATTTTAGAAAATGAAGCAATCTGTGTAAAAACGAATGCTCATCATATCTGGATTGTTGGCTTAGAGGATGTATCTTCAGGAAGAGCGAACATTAGTAAAAGTTTTGCCAATGTACCTGAAGACGACCCGATTGTCTTTGTTTCACACACTCCATTTGTCTTTCATAAAGTAAAAGACCGTTACACTTCTGACGTGTTATTGGCTGGTCATACTCATGGGGGACAGATTCGATTAGGGAAATGGGGATATTACCAAAAAGGTGAGTTGATAAAAGGTCGAGATGAATTTACTTTAATCAGTAATGGCTTCGGTACAACTTTTATTCCTCTCAGATTGGGTGCACCTGCAGAATGTCACATCTTGACCATTAAAAATAAAGATTTTTAAAATGTTCTCGCAGCACACACACGACGTTTACAATAATTGTTAAAAAAAGAATCTTCCAGACCGTTTAATCAGCATGCTGAAAATTGAATTTCACAAATTCAACAGGATATTTTGCAGGCATTTCTATATTTTGATGAGCGCTCAGTGCAGAACTTGTTGAATGAATCAAAATATTCTCGGACCAAGCATGAGTGAATGGGATTATTGGGTTGAAGAAAAAACGAATGMCAATTAGTTGTATTGTACAGTTAGTTCTCCAATCATTAGATAGGAGATTTTTATATAGAGGAAGTGTAAAATGATGGAGAAAGTAGATGCAATCATTGTAGGTGGGGGTCCTTGTGGTCTCGCAGCTGCAATATCTTTACAAAATATCGGGCTTTCACCCGTCATAATTGAAAAAGGGAATGTCGTGGAAGCGATTTATAAGTACCCTACTCATCAAACTTTTTTTAGTACAAGTGAAAAACTGTCAATCGGGGATGTACCGTTCATTATTGAAGGACGTAAACCAAAACGAAATCAGGCACTTGTTTATTACCGCGAAGTGGTAAAAATGAAAAAATTACACGTCCGCAAATTCGAAACGGTTCAACGTGTTGAGAAAATCAAAAATATGTTTGAAGTATATACAACAAAATCTACCTATAAAACTGAACATGTAGTGATTGCAACCGGATATTATGACCATCCGAATTTTCTTGGTATACCAGGAGAAGAGTTACCGAAAGTAAGCCATTACTTCAAGGAAGGTCATCCTTATTTTGATACCGATGTAGTGGTTATTGGGGGTAAAAATTCGAGTATTGATGCAGCTTTAGAGTTAAATAAAGCAGGGGCCAGAGTAACTGTCGTATATAGGGGTAGTACTTATTCAAGTAGCGTGAAACCGTGGATACTGCCTGAATTTGATGGCTTGGTTCGCAGTGGTGAAATCACCATGCTATTTGATTCACACGTTGAAGAAATTGGACAAGAAGAAGTACGGATACGCAAACCAGATCAAGTCATCACCCTTAAAAATGATTTCGTTTTTGCTATGATTGGGTATCATCCGGATCATGACTTCCTGCGCCAAATGGGTGTGCATATTGACGAAGCTTCCGGCAGACCATTGTTAAATGAATTGACGATGGAGTCCAATATTGAAAACTTGTATATTGCTGGTGTTTTAGCGGCAGGAAATAATGCAAATGAAATTTTCATTGAAAATGGTCGCTTTCACGGCGAGTTAATTGCGGACGCGATCAAATCAAAAAAAAGCTGCTGAGTGAACAGCAGCTTTTTCTTATGTAGAATCAAAAGTGTTAAAAAGGAAAATTAATATTCAAAAATGGTGTGAAGGGATTGTGAGCATCGAGCATCAGATAGCGCTATCAACAGTTTAATTCGTGCTTTCTGACCACTGAGTCCATGTGCAAATAACACGCCCATTTCTTCTAGCATTTTCCCTCCACCTACATAACCATACACAGGCTGCGCAATGCCGTTGTAACATCTGGAAACCAAAACAACGGGAACCTTCTGCAGAATAAGTTGTTTAATAGCGGGTATAATGGCAGGCGGAACGTTTCCTTGTCCCAATCCTTCCAAAACAACTCCGCTATAGCCCGAATTTGCCACATGCATCAGCAAGTCTGCATCCATGCCAGCATAGATTTTAAGTAATGCTACTTTTGGTGACACGTCATCCACTTCAAATGATTCACGCGAGTTGGGGGTATGGTGAAAATGAATAGTCGTTTTTGAAATGAGTCCGATTGGTCCATATTGAGGACTTTGGAAAGTTGATACATTACTTGTATGTGATTGGTCATATATACATTTCAAAAGAGTTAGATTGGTCTATTCCCGTAAAGCCTTATATATCAAGGGTTTTGAAGCATTATAGATAATTATAATCCAACTAAAAGTTATCCACAATGACAATTTTGGTGTATTATATAGCTAAGGATGGTGAATTATTTTATGAAAAAGGTGTCATTAATCACAACAGGTGGAACGATAGCAAGTAAACAAGATTCCGAAGGTAAGTTAAATTCAGGAGCAATTACTGGAGACGAATTAGCAGCAATGTGTCAGCTACCAGAAGACATTGAAATAAAAGTAGTAGATGTACTTCAACTTCCAAGTATGCACATTGGTTTTAATGAAATGGAGATAATTCGAAAAGCAATCAATAAGGAACTTGAAGATAAGTCAGTAAGTGGGGTAGTCGTTACACATGGCACAGACAGCTTAGAAGAGACTGCTTACTTTTTAGATTTAACCATTAATAGTGACCGACCAATTGTTGTAACTGGCTCTCAGCGATCTCCTCATGAAGTTGGAACAGATGTATTTTCCAACTTACGTAATTCTGTTTATGTTGCTATATCAGAAAACTTAATTGGAGTTGGAACGGTAGTTGTTTTCAACGAAAGAATTTATTCAGCTAAATATGTAAAGAAAGTCCACAGTTCTAATTTACAAGGCTTTGATTCATTTGGACATGGTTACTTAGGCATCATTGATAATAATGTCGTCAGCGTGTACCAGAAGCCCATTAACAGGGAAGTATATCAAATGGTCAAGCCTATCCCTAGAGTGGACATTATAAAGTCTTACACGGACGCTGATGGCTTTTTAATTTCTGCTCTTGCAACGGGGAAAGTAAAAGGTATCGTAATTGAAGGTTCAGGGAGAGGTCAGGTTGCTCCTAAAATGATGGATGCAATTGCTGATGCTGTTCAATTGGATAAGGTTAATATTGTTGTCACAACAAGTGCTGAAGAGGGTCATGTGCATCCTACATACAATTATCTAGGAAGTGCTCACAATTTATCTCAACTTGGAGTCATATTAGGTCATGATCTTGATAGCAAAAAAGCTCGGATTAAACTTGCCGTTATGATGGCTTCTGACATTGAAGATATTGGCAGCAATTTTTGAGGTGAAATAAATGGTCATTAGAAATAAATCACTATTCAATAAGAAAATTAAATGTTTTCATTGTGGAAGCAATTTTAAGCTCAAGAAAGAAAGATCAGTTAATCGCTATATATGCTCGAATTACGATAATTTCGGCAAGTGTATCCGCATTCCAATTCAAGAAGATTTTCTAATTGATATCATACAAAAAAGATTAGGCAATACAATTGACAGGGAAGTAGTAGAGGAATATGTTGAGTCAATAATTATCGAGGATTTCAACTTATTGGAAATTTTCATCAAGGATCAGGAGTCAATTTTGCTCTCTCGTACCCACCTTCGATTTTAATCAATTTAGGGTGACAGGGTAAGTTTTAGCGATAATAGCAGGGAGGTAGCTGAGCCTTACTCCTATATCCGAATACGCAAAAAAGTAAGGGTGACAGATAATCACCCTTTTTGTGTTGTATTTAGTTTAATTTCCACACTCTTTACACTTCAATCCAGTGTCATGTTCTGTCTCTTTGTTACACATTCCACACCAAGCATGTAAGGTAACTGTCATCGAATTATCACCCCATTAAAAGCAATTAGACCTGAAATCAAGGTGGACAATCCTGTTATTCCCATTGTGTTTACAATCAATTTCTCCTTCAATGTTAATGGCTCATCTGAACGCATCCATTCTAATCTTTCACCTTTATTATTGGTAGGGATAACTACATAATTTCTAGTCATTATTTTCTCTCCTTTAAGTTTGTTTTCATTCTCATATCAGAAAGTTTCCGACATCTTTCTTTTCAATTTTCTCCTCAATGGTAGCTGCTCTGTTGACGCTTTGCTCAATTGGAACACCGCTAAATTTTTCTGCTAAAACTTCTCTAGTGAATCCACCGAACGACTCTGAAGACATTAACACTTTCTTCAGCAAYTCAACGTGCCTAGGATTATCTTTTCTAAAAACAACACTTTGAGTAATGTAATCTCCTTTGCCTTTTTTCATCATTTTTTCGATTAGTTTGTTCGCTTCTTCTTCTGTTCTAATAAATGCCATATGAAATAGTCCCCAGTCTATACATCGCCTTTACATTAGCCATTTGCGGATTATCTATGACTTCTGCATTCGGAAAGTATTGTAGTATGTGTTTTACTAGTTCTTTGTCTAGTGCTCCTCCACCCAATAAATAAACCTTATCGTATTTATCCCAAACTTTTATTAGTCGTCCACAAATGTAGTCTGCAAGACCTTTAGCATCATATTGTTCATCTAATGCTTGCAGCCCCTTACCAAAAAACGTCCCACTTTCAGTATCTATAAATCTGTTTACACCATCTTCATTGATTGTACTGGCATAACCAATCGTCCTCGATCCTAAATCAAGCCACCTAGTCTTTCCTTTAGGCTGATGTAACCAAAAGGCAACAGCACTTTCTGGAGCTACTTTAACATCATCAATTGTAAAAGTTCTTGTTATCCCATTCACTGCGATTGTGTGAGATTTCTTTAAGCTTAATATTCTGGCATTCTTTTCATCTTCATTGTGCATCTTAATAGGTACTGAACAAACTAGATAATTGGAAGAATAGCCGTATTGATGTATTGCTACTAAAGTTGATAACTCATAAAACAAATTAGCCTTAGACTTTGTATGCATTTCCATAGGCATTGCACAATCGTATTTGGCTAAGGTTGCCATGACATATTTCTTGCCTAAATAGTCAACAACAAAATCGTGCTTGCCATTGGTTTCGGTTAATGTTCGATCTCCGTATAATCCCTTAACAGAATAAAACATATCCTCATTAT
>NZ_JBFUIO010000106.1:0-6640 GCF_056401835.1 Paenisporosarcina sp. P4_D4
GGCATGATTTCAATTACACGATTAGCAATTGTTTGAATGAACTGATGGTCATGAGAAGTGAAAATCATTGCGCCTTTGAAAGCAATTAATCCATTGTTCAGTGCTTGAATTGATTCCAAGTCTAAGTGGTTAGTCGGTTCATCCAACAGCAAAACGTTAGCGTTGGCTAACATCATTTTAGAAAGCATACAACGAACTTTTTCTCCACCTGATAGTACAGCAGGTTTTTTCTTTACTTCTTCGCCAGAGAACAACATACGTCCAAGGAACCCTCGTAAGAAAGTTTCGCTTTCGTCATCTGGAGAATATTGGCGTAACCAATCAACTAAAGAATTTTCTTTGCCAGTGAAGTATTCACTGTAGTCGATAGGGAAGTATGAACGAGTAGTTGTGACACCCCAACGAATTGAACCTTCAACAGGTTGCACTTCTTCAGCCAATACACGTAGTAAAGAAGATTTTGCAATTGGATCACCGATCAAGATGATTTTGTCATCTTTATTTACGGAGAAATGAATGTTTTTAAATAATGTTTGGCCTTCATGTTCCATTGTAATATCTTGAACGGACAATACATCATTTCCGATGTCACGGCCCATTTGGAAGTTTACATATGGATACTTACGTGATGAAGGTCGGATATCGTCCAATTCGATTTTATCCAACATTTTTTTACGAGAAGTAGCTTGCTTAGACTTCGAGGCATTGGCACTAAATCGTGCAATGAACGCTTGAAGTTCTTTGATTTTCTCTTCTTTTTTACTGTTCTGATCTTGAGACATTTTAAGTGCCAATTGGCTGGACTCATACCAGAAATCATAGTTTCCGACATACACTTGAATTTTACCGAAATCAAGATCGGCAATATGTGTACAAACTTTATTAAGGAAGTGACGGTCATGGGAAACGACGATAACAGTATTTTCAAAGTTGATTAGGAATTCTTCCAACCATTGAATCGCTTTTAAGTCCAGATGGTTAGTAGGCTCATCGAGTAAAAGTACATCAGGTTTGCCGAATAGAGCTTGTGCCAATAGAACTTTCACTTTTTCAGAACCAGTTAAATCTGCCATTTTTTTCGTGTGGAATTCTTCACCAATTCCCAAACCTTGAAGAAGGATAGCCGCTTCAGATTCCGCTTCCCATCCGTTCATGTCAGCAAACTCACCTTCAAGTTCAGCAGCACGCATGCCATCTTCATCAGAGAAATCTTCTTTCATATAGATGGCATTCTTTTCATTCATGACTTCATACAAACGTTTATGACCCATCATAACTGTTTCCAAAACAGGATACTCTTCATATTCGAAGTGATTTTGTTTTAGGACAGCCATACGTTCGTTCGGGTTCATGATGACGTTACCTTCTTGTGTATCAATGTCACCTGATAAGATTTTAATAAAAGTTGATTTCCCCGCACCGTTAGCACCAATTAATCCGTAACAGTTACCTGGGTTGAATTTTATATTGACGTCTTCGAAAAGCTTGCGATCTCCGAAGCGTAAACTTACATTACTTACAGCAATCATGTTTGAACCTCCTTATTTTTCACAATGCTTCTATTATATCATGAAAGGGTATAAGAATGCTCAAACTTTAAGAGTGGAATATATCTTGAATTCAAGATAAAATAAAAAGAAGGAGGGGATAACGATGAATGAAACACATCAACACATATTTATTGAAGGAACAAATAAAAAAAACGTCTTGATATTGCTACACGGTACAGGTGGAAATGAACATGATTTGATTAATGTGGGAAAACATATCGATCCGACAGCATCCTTACTTGGAGTTCGTGGAAATGTTTTGGAGGGGGGCATGCCACGATACTTCCGACGTCTAGCAGAAGGTATTTTTGACGAGAAAGATTTGTTTTACCGCGCAGAAGAACTCCATACGTTCCTAAAGGAAGCTTTATCGCATTATGCACCGAACACTGACCTAGTCACAGTTATTGGCTATTCCAATGGAGCAAATATTGCAGCAACATTGCTGATGAAACATGAGAAAATTGTCGATCGAGCGATTTTATTCCATGCAATGGTGCCATATCGAAACAACACAGTTAAAGAAATACAGAATGCACATATTTTTATTGGGGCAGGAACGAACGATCCCATTATTCCTCAAAAAGAAACGCAGGAGTTAATTGATGTATTACGTGTTCAAGGAGCTAAAGTTCAGGAAAAATGGTATAACAACGGACACCAATTGACAATGAAGGAAATACAGGATGCACGTGATTGGTATACCTTAATTAGGTAGCCTTAATTTTTGCTTTCAGTTATAATAAGTGTATTAGATAGTTGGTGTATTATGGGTAATATGGAAAAAGTGTTTGAAACGCCTTTTCATGAAATGACTTGGAATGGACCAATAATTTTTATGCACCGGGTATTGGATAACGGAAAACAAGAAGTAGAACATATATCTCCAAAATCGTTGGGTTTTGGGTCGTTGAAAATCGGTGGAGCGTGACAATCGAGGATTCGCAAAGCGCATGATTGGACACATATCGATATTACCGAGCGAAAAGAAATTGAGATTTTGCTTCATAGGAGCCATGAGGAGTTGGAACGTTTGGTCGAACAAGTAAAGGAGCTTTCCATTACCGATCACTTAACGTCACTATTTAATCGACGGAAAATGGTGGAGGAAATCCGTAAGGCTCAAAATCGTTTTGAAGTGAGCGGACAGACTTTTACTTTGGCGATATTGGATCTGGATCATTTCAAGAACATCAACGATCAATACGGGCATACATTTGGGGATATTGCCCTCCAAACTTTTGCCAGCCTATTAAGACGGAAAATTAATGATTCGAATGTCGTTGCGAGGTGGGGTGGAGAAGAATTTATTATTCTTTTTCAAAACAGCAACACGCAGGAAATTCACCGTCAATTACTTTCTCTACAAGATTGCTGCAATGAAGAATTGTTGAAATACCGAATGGATCCAGTGCCGTTATTATTTTCGGCTGGTGTGCATGAATATGATGTACAGCAATCATTGGAAGATTTATTGAAACGTGCAGACCAAGCACTTTACATCGCAAAATCGCTTGGTCGCAATCAAATTATTCTTTATGAGAAAGGACTTCCAATTGAGTAAGTGGAAGTTCTTTTTTTTGCAACCATTCGTCAACCCACTTCATTTCGAGTGGTGACTTGCGATTTATATAGGATTGCAACGTTTGCAGCTGCTCATTTACCAACAGTTCCATTTCAACATAATCTTTTCTGGTTGGATATCGATTGTCTATCGATCCTTTTGTAGTAAATATAAAATAATAAGACCCTATCGTCCTGAATACGAGAATCATATTTGGAAATTCATCAAAAATAGCTTTCACTTGGTATCTTTTCGTGTAACTCCATTGAATGAGTTTCAATTTATTCACCCTTTCACCATTTATTGTACAATTTATCAAATGGGAACACAAGTTTGCATACTAGATACAAAGATTCATAGTTGTGGTCGGACGTCTGATATGATTTACTTGGTGGAGAACTATTTTAATTATAGAGGGCGGAGATTATGAATTCCCAAAAATCAATGACATCATTATTAATTGCCATCTTTTTGATTGCCTTAAATTTACGACCTGCTATTACATCAATCGGGCCATTACTGGACACAATCCGAAATGATTTAAATTTGACGAACAGTGAAGTAAGCTTGTTAACGGCGGTTCCCGTAATCTGTATGGGATTATTCGCACCATTGGCTGTTCACTGGCTGAATAAGTTCGGACAAAGAAGAGGGATTTCTTTATTAATCGTCTTAATAGGTGTGCTTACTTTATTACGTGCATGGTTAAATGACTATGTATCACTATTGGTGACTGCTTTTGTAATAGGTGTTGCCATTGCAATTATCGGACCTATTTTATCATCATTAATTAAAGAAAAATTCCCTACTCGTACTGCTTCAGYTATAGGAATCTATTCACTAGGTATGGGTGCTGGTGCAACATTGAGTGCTGGTTTAACCGGTATATTATATGTCAAAATCGGTGAAGAATGGGAGTATGCCCTAGCTTTCTGGTCTTCGTTAGCATTGTTGGCATACTTGGTTTGGGTCGTTGCCATGAAGCCAGAAAAAGAAATCGCTGTTCCGATTGAACGAGAAAATGTGACAGCATCATTCCGTTCGCCGTGGACAAATACGAGAGCATGGCTTATTTTATTGTTTTTTGGTTTTCAAGCTTCATTGTTTTTCTCATTGACGACATGGCTTGCATCTGCAGCGAGTGAACTAGGATTTAATGTGGTTGAAGCAGGTTCAGTTATCAGTGTTTTGACAGTCGCACAAATAGTAACAAACATTTTCATCCCTTTACTACTTGAGAAATTTCCTATCCGATCATTTTGGATTTATTCCGCGCTCATTATCGGGACCATTGGAATTGTTTTGTTATTGACAGGGAATATGACACTGATTTGGCCGGCAGCGATTCTCCTTGGATTTACACTTGGTGTATTGTTCCCGCTTGCATTACTGCTACCACTCGATGAAACGACAGATGCAATAGAAGCGAACGCATGGACGGCAATGGTTCAGACAGGCGGTTTTATCATGGGAGGGCTTGTTCCTTTGGCAATCGGTATTTTATACGATTGGAGCGGAACACATCAAATGACGTTCTTTGTCTTGCTCGCTTTAATTATAGGAATGTTTATAGTCACGGTCCTTTTAAATAAAGGTCATGTTAAAGAAAGCATTTGATATTTGTGGGTTCTTGCAGAACATGCGACTAGCGCGAATGTGCGATAAGCGTGCCTAAATAAAAAAGCCTTGCAAACGCAAGGCTAGAAATCGAATTACTTCTTCCAATTCTCTTGGATGAATTCATCACGGCCGGACATAGCGCGATCTTCTGCGTAATGATCCGGTTCTTTTTTATAGTAATCTTGATGATAGTCTTCTGCGATATAAAATGTTTCCGCAGGGTGGATTGGTGTGACGATTGGTTTGGAGAAACGTCCGCTCTCAGCGAGTGCTTGTTTTGATTCATTCGCTATTTCCACTTGTTCATCGGAATGTGTGAAAATCGCTGTTTTATAAGATTCTCCGCGGTCCTGGAATTGACCTCCGTCATCCGTTGGATCAATTTGCTGCCAAAAAATTTCAAGTAATTGTTTATATGTAAAAACAGATGGGTCAAACTGAATTTGTACGACCTCAAGATGCCCTGAATTTCCTTTTTTCACGTCTTCATATGTAGGATTCTCAACATGTCCACCCATATAACCTGAAATGACGGACTCTATTCCATCCCATTGATCAAAGGGCTTGACCATACACCAAAAACAACCGCCTGCAAATGTAGCTATTTCCATTTATAAAACTCCTCTCAAACCTGCATAGACCGTATTGTAGCACTTGCATCCTCTGTGCTCAACAACTATGATTGAAGAGGAAAAAAAGCAACTTTTTTGGACTTATTTCGTTCTATTATATGAAAGATATGAAAGGGGGGAGCGTTTTGGAAGAACAAGTTCCAAATCGTCGTTCCATGAGAAGGAAAAGAAAGTTTCGTTTCGGTAGATTTTTTATGACTCTTCTATTTTTGGCTGCAATAGGAGTAGCTATATATTCATTCGTTCAATTTAAAGCTGGTCAAGAGCTGGCTTCCAATAAAGGGAAAAATGATATTGAGTTCACAGGTGATCCGATGGATGTGAAAAACCCATCCATTGAGAATGTTTTGGTTCTTGGTGTAGATACTCGGGGAGAAGAACAATCCCGTTCTGATACAATGATGCTGGTTTCGTGGAATAAAGAAACCGACGAAGTGAATGTTGTGTCGTTCATGCGAGATATTTACGCTCAAATTCCAGGATACAAATCCTATAAGCTGAATACTGCATACTACTTAGGTGACGTACAACTTGTCAAGGATACGATTTCAAGTATGTTCGGCGTGCCAATCCACCATTATGCGCTGATAGATTTTAAAAGCTTTGAATCGTTGGTTGATATTGTTGCACCAGACGGTGTCGAAATAGATGTCGAAAAAGCGATGTCCGAGAAAATTGGGGTTTCACTTGAACCTGGAGTTCAACAGTTGAATGGGAAGGAACTTTTAGGATATGCACGGTTCCGCGCAGATGCTGAAGGGGATTTCGGACGAGTTGAGAGACAGCAAAAAGTTATGGAAGCATTAAAAGATGAAATCATGAGTCCTTCCAATGCTGCTCATTACCCGAAATTTGCAGGGGCCATACATGGTTATGTCCAGTCTGATTACTCATCTACAGATGAAGTCAAACGAGTACTAAGCCTGGCGTTCAGCGGGGGAGTAGACATTAATAAAATGACCATCCCTGTGGAACATAGTTATGATTTTGGGTCTTATCCGGGTGTAGGATCTGTCATTGAAATAAATCTAGATGAAAATAAGCAGGCTTTAAGCGAATTCCTAGGAATGCGATTGCGTTGATAAATTGATTATCAGCGCAATTTTCCTGTAAAATTAGTTTTATCGTAATCATTCTTAAGATTATGAGAATTCGAAAGTGGGGACATGATATGCAACCAGAAAAAACATCCTTTTTTTCTACTAGATTCATTCAGTTTCTAGGTGGGAGGAATACACTATATTTAATGTTATTGATCTTATTATTGGGTTTGA
>NZ_JBFUIO010000107.1:0-6524 GCF_056401835.1 Paenisporosarcina sp. P4_D4
TAGAAGCAGCGGCAACACCAGGTGTAGAGACACAAGGAAAACTATTAACACTAATGGTAGAATACTCGGATTTTGAACATAAYAATCTCCAACCAAATGAAACAGACAACTACTACGAGGATTACAACACGAAGCATTTCGAAGATATGATTTTCGGTGAAAATGGCGTAAAAGGTCCGAATGGAGAAACATTTGTTTCACAGAAACAATATTATGAAGAACAATCTGGTGGTACGTATACGATTGAAGGAAAAGCATATGGATGGTTAAAACTTCCTGGTACTGCAGCATTTTATGGTGCTGATAGAACAAATGGCGGTCATGATAATGTTGCACCCGGTGGATCGAAAATATTAGTAAAAGATGTATATAACGCGGCTAAAGCAGCAGGTGTCCCATTACAAGATTACGATTTAGAAGATTCACATGATTTAGATGGAGACGGTAACTTCTGGGAGCCAGACGGTTTAGTCGATCACTTACAAATCATTCACTCTGGGATGGGACAAGAAGCAGGTGGTGGTTCATTAGGTGATAACGCAGTTTGGTCACATCGTTCAGCATCATTTGTGGATCTAGATGGACTTGGAACAGGTCTTCCTGGCTTCTACGATTACACAGTTATGCCGGAAGATGGGGCAACTGGTGTTTTCGCTCACGAGTATGGTCATGACTTAGGCTTACCGGATGAATATGACACTGCTTATTCTGGAACAGGCGAAGCTGTTGCTTATTGGTCCATTATGTCTGCAGGTTCTTGGGCTGGTAAAATTCCTGGAACAGAACCGACTGGATTCTCTCCGTGGGCTAAGCAATATTTCCAATCTACATTAGGTGGCGAATGGTTTGAACCAGCCGTATTAGAATGGAAAGATGTTTCTTCGAAAGGTACACAGTTTTTATTAGATCAAGCAAATTCACCACTCGGTAAAAACAACCAAGTTGTTCGCATCAACATACCGAAAAAAGAAACACCTGTGAACACACCTAAATCTGGTAACTTCGAATTCTGGGGTGGTCAAAAAGATGAAAGCGATTCAAACATGGTGACAAACGTTGATTTGACAGGAAAAACTTCTGCTACATTAACTTTTGATGCTTGGTACGAAATTGAAGAAAAATGGGATTTTGCATTTGTACAAGTTTCTAAGGACAACGGTGCGACATGGAAATCTCTTGGTAATGCAAACACGAGAAGTGATGTTGTGGCTGAAGGTTATCCAACAATCCTAAATTCAATGCCAGGACTAACAGGTCATTCTAATGGTTGGACTGAACAATCGTTCGATTTGAGTGAATATGCAGGCCAAAACATTAAACTTCGTTTACGTTCTGTAACGGACTGGGGTACTTCGGAACTTGGTTTCTTTGCGGATAATGTGAAAGTAGTAGCTGATGGACAAACAATCGTAGAAGATGGCGCCGAAACAGAACCAACTAAGTTCACTTTGAATGGGTTTGAGCGTTTCAATGGTAATAAATTTATGAATCATTACTATTTACTAGAGTGGAGAAATCATGCAGGTGTGGATGCAGGTTTAGGCAACATTGCTCGTGGTAATTCACTAATGAGCTATGATGGTGGTTTAGTCGTGTGGTATGTGGATGACAGTTACACGGATAACTGGACTGGGGTTCACCCTGGAGATGGTTTCTTAGGGGTTGTTGATGCACATACGAAAACCGATTTAACATGGAACATTAAAAATGGTACACCGGTTCAAGCAAGTTCTCGCTACCATTTAGCGGATGCAGCATTCGGATTGAATAAAACATCTGGATTGAATCTGATTTATCCAACTCAAACGTTGAATTATGCAAGCCAACAAGGCGTTCGATTGTTTGATGATGCAAATTCATATAGCAATTCATTTATGCCAGATGCAGGTCGCGATTTGCAGTCTTTGGGTTTGAAAATCACTGTAAATGGTCAAGCTGCTGATAAGTCTGTTGGTTCAATCGTCATTTACAAATAACCATCAAGCCCAATAACGTTACTGTTATTGGGCTTTTTTCATTTATATGGTTAACTTTGTATTTATTCAGTTATTATCATTGTTACTGACGAAGATGAAAACAGCAAAACCGTCCTAGCCATGGAGGGATTCCCATCTGCCACTGAAGAGGAGCATTCCGTATTTCAGGATGCCCATGAAGTCATTCAACACGGGTTGGCAGGAACGTTCGATCAATTGGATGCCTTTATTGAGCAGTTAAGAGATTAAAATAGAAAAATGCACCCGCTATTTATATGCGGGTGCATTTTTTGAATTAGCCTATTACATGAACAACGAAATTCATCAGGAACAATCCTGCAATAACGTAAAGTGCCGGCGATACTTCTCGCCATTTACCAATCGCAATTTTCAGGATTGGATACATGATGAAGCCGATTGCAATGCCATCAGCAATGCTATAAGTGAACGGAATCATTGCAATGATGAACAGTGCAGGGAAACTTTCGCTCAAGTCTTTCAACTCGAGATTGCGAATGTTCTGCAGCATCAAACTGCCGATAATGATTAGAATCGGTGCAATGGCGCTATCCGGAATCAGTTTGATAACCGGAATGAAAAAGGCAGCCACTAAAAACAACAATCCTGCAGTCACGGTTGTCAGTCCTGTTCGACCACCCGCTACCATTCCGGCAGCACTTTCAACAGAAGCAACAGTGGGACTCGTACCGAAAATACCGGACATCATCGCAGACACTGAGTTTGCCTGAAACGCACGACTAAATCTGTCTGGACGGTTGATAAATCCAACGTGCCCATGGACTAGCCCAATGTTCTCAAAGACAATGACCATTGTCAGCGAAAATACTGCAATCCAGAATGTCATGGACAGGAAATTCTCAAATGATAGTGCACCAAATGCACCAAATGCGTCAGCCAAGCCTAAAGAGGCATTGTCTGTCTGATTGACATCAATCAATCCGAAGAAATACGCAATGATGGTTCCGGACACAATCGTGATGAGAAAATTCCCAGGTACGTTGCGGATGAACAACACGATTGCTACTAAAAACGTCAAGACAGTCGCAAGCACATGTGCTTCACCCAAAGACCCAAGTGCCAAAATGGAACTTGAGCCTTTTTCGACGATGCCGCCTTTTTCTAGACCAATTAGCATAAGGAACAATCCAAGACCGACAGTGATCGCTTCTTTGAGTGAATGCGGTACAGCAGCACTTAATATTCTCGAGAAAGGCGTAAATGCAATGAACACAAAAATGACGCCAGACACAAAAACAACAGCCAGTGCTTCCTGCCAGGAAAGACCCATTGATTGAACCATCGTATAGGAAAACAACGCATTGATTCCCATTCCTGGTACAAGCAAAATTGGAACATTCCCCCAGAAGCCCATAATCAGACATCCGAACACAGAAGCTGCAATCGTTGCAACAATCGCTGCTTCGAGCGGCATTCCCGCTTCAGACAAGATAAGTGCATTGACCGCAATGATGTAAACCACCGTAAAAAATCCGATGATTCCTGCCATTACTTCCCGCTTTACCGTCGTTCCGTTCGTTTTAAGACCGAAAAATCGGTCAAACCAATTAAACATGTTTTCAACCTTCTATAAAATTAGCCCTCTCCCAACCCGCTCTGCCTGATAAACAGGTAAGCCACTAAGGATTCTAATCATAAAAAGGTCATCTGTCAATCTTTTGAGGTCGTAGATGGGGATCTATTCGCGGTTTTGGAAGTTCTATTCGCGATTCTCGCCTTTCTATTCGCGATTTCAATCATTTCATAGTATTTCCACGTCCAAAACATACAAAAAGACGTCCCTTTGCCAGGCACGTCTTACGCTTTTTCTTCAAGGCTTCTTTTTCTCGTTGTCTTTTGATTTTTGGTTGATAACAAAATGTGTCAATGGATGGTCTGACCCTGTGAACAGTTTTGTTATATACGAAGTGGTGTAGTTATACCCTGTGTCAATTTTTTCTGCTAAGTAATTCGTTCGTTCGAAGAGGATGGATCGGAAATGATCAACTTGTCTTAAGATTTTTTCCGTCAGTGCTTCCTGGTTATCAAGCCGGCTCATTACTTCCGTATGAGTATTTTCTTGGGCATTCATTTGATGCGCCATCTGTTTTTGGAGAATCAGTTGCTCATCAACCTTTTGTTCCAGTTGCTCATTTCTCAACCCTACTTTGTCTAACCGATTCGCTACCTCTTGATTTGAAAGGCTTAGCTGGTTCATGTAATTCATTAAATCTTTGTTGCCTAACGTTTCATTTTCCAATGTTGTTTGTAAAGCTTCACTTTTTCCATCTAGTTTCTTCAACCAATCCAACACTTGATTTTCAACCTTTTCATGGTGGTAATTCACTTTCTTTTGTTCATTGAATCCATGTTGGAAAAACTTCCACTGATTGGTTTGTTTCGTAGCTTGATTTTCCAATAAATCTTTCAGTTCACTAAATGACCGATGCAATTTTTCACTTGTTTTTTGCTGTTCTTCCAACAAATCAGTTAAGTGATTCTGTTTGAAAAATGATTGATTGGGCTCTTGTATTTGCCCATGATTTTTATAAACATCCGGGTGCTTATCTGAATTAATAAATAATCCCATCGCTACTTACACCCCTTTCCTGCAATTCTTTTTCTATCTTATGCAACAAATGCCATATTGGCATTCAGTTCGGAATTAAAGCCGATTTTTCAAGCAATCGAACGGAAAATTTTTTCTCCTTTTCGAATCTATCTGAAGACCTTCTTTCATACACTTACTAAGAAGTTTGATAGATAAAGGGGTTATGAATGATGAAATTAACATATCCGATGTTGTTCCTTGTTGTACTTGTTTTCACTTTATTTTCTTTGCCAACTCCGAGTCTTGCTAAAGAAGATTCAAATCGGTACATAGCATTGCATGACCGTTTATTGGCGTTCGAAAAAGAAGAAGTCCGCCTGGTGAACGCACAAATACTGGTTCCATTCGAAAAAATGTCACGTTATTTGTATGCGGACATTCAAAAGTCAGACAAACAAATCACAATCACAAAAAATGATACGTCCATTTCTTATAATTTTCTAACCACTGAAACGACAGTCAATCAAGTGATTATTTCCGACAACGCGGTCCAAATGATCGACGATATTCTGTACATTCCAGTTCGCTTGTTAGGAGAATCCACAGATTTCAAAGTTGATTACTTATCCGACATCTTAACAGTAAGACTTTATACGGATCGATACCCCCATCTGAGCCATCCGCAGTTTATTCAACAAATAAGGAAGAAACGTAACGAAACTGCATCACCGAAACCAACTCCACCTGCTGAGCCTGGAAAGCCAATTGTTTATTTGACCTTTGACGATGGACCGAATCGCTATACATCCGAGCATTTAAAAATCATGAGAAATTATAATGTAAAGGGCACGTTCTTTTTCGTTGGAAATCAGATTTCAAGTTTCAAATCATTGACTCAGCAAACTTATAATGAAGGTCACACCCTCGCTCTTCACAGCATGACGCATGACCGTAAGAGCGTTTATGCATCCGCACAAGCGTTCATAGGTGAAATGAAGAAAGAAACGGAAATGATTCAATCGCTGACTGGGTTCAAACCTACGTTGGTTCGTACCCCCTATGGAAGCAAGCCCTACGTAACGTCTGCCATGCGTAGTTTACTGAAACAGGAAGGCTACAAAATGTGGGATTGGGATGTCGATACATTGGATTGGAAAATATCAGAAGCCAATTTCCAACAAATTATCACGAGTGTTATAAGGGGCGTGGAGAAAGCCGTTCGGGCCAAGGATCAACACATTGTGATATTACTCCATGATCGTGTACAGACCACAAAAGCTTTACCTGGAATCATTGCCTGGCTAATCGAACAAGGGTATTCAATTCAGCCATATAAGTCTGAGTTGCACGTTCCACAAAATTTTTGGCATGATAATGAGCTTTAGAGGAACCAATTTTTAATGAGCCATTGAAGACATTTCTTAAATTTTTTTATCAAACATCGTTTTAATTCAATCCATATAAAAAAGGGAGTAGCTTTTAATCTACTCCCTTCAAAAATTGCTTATATACCGCCTAGGTATGCTAATTTGATTTGCTCACTTGCTTGTAACTCTGCAGCTGGCCCTGAAACGACCACGCGTCCAGTTTCAATTACGTAACCTCGGTTTGCAATGGATAAGGCAACGTTGGCATTTTGTTCAACTAATAATATCGTCGTACCTTCACGATTGATTTCTTCAATAATTTGAAAAATAGTCTTTACCATAAGCGGTGCTAGGCCCATGGATGGTTCATCAAGCAAAAGAAGTTTTGGTTTTGCCATGATGGCTCTTCCCATCGCTAACATTTGTTGCTCCCCACCCGAAAGTGTGCCCGACATCTGTTTTCGTCGCTCAAATAATCGAGGGAAAAGTTCATACACCTTATCAAAATCTTTGCTTATTTCTTTTGAATCTTTTCGTAGATAAGCCCCTAACTCCAGATTTTCCAGAACGGTCATATTCGAAAAAACACGTCTTCCTTCTGGAACATGAGAA
>NZ_JBFUIO010000108.1:0-10403 GCF_056401835.1 Paenisporosarcina sp. P4_D4
AGCATGAAGAAAGCATCGCCAAACATTTAAAGTTCAAAGAGATTGAAGTCGACACCATCTCTCGAACTGTAAAGAATAGAAGCAAAGAGGTTACATTGACAAAAAGGGAGTATGAACTTCTCTTGATGTTTATGCAAAATGTCAATCGAGTTTTAACACGTGAACTCATTTTAGAAAAAATTTGGGGATATGAGACGTTTATTGAAACGAATGTGGTTGATGTATATGTTAGGTACTTACGTAACAAAATTAGTATCGAAGATGAAAACTACATCCAATCCGTTCGCGGGGTAGGGTATGTGATGAAATAATGAAGTTCAAGACGAAGTTAAAACTCAAATGGAAACTTGTTTTATGGTCGACTCTCTTAATGATGGGTTTATTTCTATCTTATAATTTATTGCAGTACTTCGTGATGAATAGTTGGATGGTTCGATACGAAGAGCAATCGATTGAGAGAAAGATGGATGCTACTCAAGAGTATTTCTCGGAGCAAGATAATCAAAACTTATCGATAAGTACGTTTAAAGAGAGTGAATCTTTTTTAGAATCTATCAATGAAAAATCAGAAACGATACGAATATATGATCGATATGGAAGAAGCGTTGTTGCAGTAAGTCAAGAGGAGGAATTAATCGTAACCGAAAAAACTGTTCAAAATGAACAGTTTGAATTACAAAAGATTGGTGATGATAGGCTCCTCATTTTCAGAAAACCTCTAGTAGGAACGAATTTTGTTGGGACAATCGAAATCGTGAAAAATCTAGAAATTTTTGATGATTTGTTAGAACAATTTGGAATGATGATGTTTTTAACAGGCATTGGCGCCTTTTTTTTAAGTTTATTAGGTGCGTTATTCCTGTCAAAACAATTTTTAAAACCCATTCAGGATATTTCATATACCTTAAYGAGGATAAAGAAATATGGATTGGAAGAGAGGGTAATGGTTCATCAAAATCAAGACGAAATTGCCCAACTTGCAGTTCATTTTAATGAGCTAATGGACCAATTAGAAGAGTCTTTCAATCAACAGAGACAATTTGTGGAGGATGCTTCTCACGAACTGAGAACACCACTATCTGTATTACAGGGAAACCTTATGATGTTGGATCGGTGGGGGAAGAATAATACTGAAGTTCTCAATAAATCATTAACTTCCTCATTACGAGAAGTTGAAAGAATGAATAAGTTAGTCAAAGAATTGTTAGACCTTTCAAGGCTTGATTCTGAAACAACGAATGATTCAAACATTACACAAATTGAGCCGAAACTTGTGATTGAAAAAGTAATAAATGATTTTAGACTGACTCATCCTGATGTTGATTTTAATCTATTCTTAGCAGATGAAGCACCGATTGCGATGACAGAAAGCCATTTAGAACAAGTCGTTACTATATTAATCGATAACGCGATTAAATACTCTGACTTCAAAAGTAAGCTGGTAATTTACTATCAGTCAAAAGATCTCGAAAATGAGATAATTGTGCAAGATTTTGGAATAGGAATATCTAAAGAAGAAATCCCATTTGTCACGCACCGATTTTATCGCGTTGAAAAATCACGAAATCGTAAAAAAGGTGGTTACGGGATTGGACTTTCCATTGCTCAAAAAATCATGGATACATACATGGGAAGTATGAGAATAGAAAGTGAGGTAGGAAAAGGAACATCGGTTACACTTACTTTTCCCAATCCAAAATGATTCAAATTGTAATGATTTTATTCCCGGTAAATACCAAAAAAACTCTTCCATATTGAAGAGTGTAGTAGGACAATTTTTACTATTAGTTCGAAATGGTGTGATTCATGCATGGATAAAAAAATTAAACTTTCGATTTTTTTAATCATCGGCTTATTTTCCTTTATCGGTTTTGGGGTAATGGCTATTTTGGTTCATGGTCAAAAAGTGATTAAATTTGATGATATAGTCATCAACTCAATTCAAGGATTAGAGACCCCTTTTTTGACGACAATCATGAGGTTTTTCACTTTCCTTGGGTCTATTACAGCCATCGTATTGTTGGCGGTTGTAATTATGTTAATTTTCTATTTTGTGTTTAAACTCAGATCAGAATTACTTTTATTTTTAGGCGTGATTGTAGGCGCGAATATCCTTTTTATCACGTTAAAACTTATTTTTCATAGAGCACGGCCAGACCTGCATCGACTCATTGAAATTACGGGGTATAGTTTTCCTAGTGGGCATTCCACGAATGCAATAGCTATCTATGGTATCCTCTCATTTATTCTGTGGCGACATATTCCCACCAAATGGGGACGAACTGTTGTAGTAATTTTAAGCGTTCTGATGATTTTAGCAATTGGTATTAGTCGAGTTTATTTAGGCGTTCATTATCCGAGTGATGTGATTGGTGGATATTTTGTTGGAGGTTTTTGGTTAATAATTAGCATTTGGCTATATCAGTTCTACAAAGAAAGGCTATATGAACGAAAACATAATCTCAAAGTTGAAAAATAAGCAATGTCTTTTATCTATATCGTACAGTGCCTTTCTTACAACGCTTAACCTGAAAATTCCCAACCAAAAAGACCTTCTCAAAGTGTCCCGAGAAGGTCTTTGCATTTTTAATATAATTAAACCAGTGCCGGATATCCTTTGGAGTGATCAATTGGTAACGCTTTCCTGGTGTGTGAAAAATTCAGTGATAAATCGTTGCCATGAAGAAAAAGGACATCAACTGGTCCGAACGGTCGATTCATATCCAGAATGGAAAACGGCCCGTATCGTCCCCCACATACGTTCGCAGCACACCTCGCCAWCAAAGGGATGCCGCTCGTGTGTATCCAGACCCCTGTTGAGCCATGACGATGAAACAGAAGCAATACTACGCAAGGTTCTACGACCATGCCCGGAAAGCCATCTATGACGAATGGATGTAATTTAGGGGATATAAGGAATCTTAGCAAAAATTATATTAACGCAAATAACCCACCATTCATAAAACGCCCAAAACCCTTGATGTATAAGGGTTTTGGGCATTTTTGTTTAGATGTTAAGGTTAAGAAAAAGAGGGATTACCGTAAAAACGACTGAAAATCGAGCAAAAACGAAGGAATAAATGAAGATAAGGGTTCGATCGGTTGAACCTGAATTTAAGGGTTTCGCAGAAACGGATGAAATATATTTTATGAAATCAGCGAGAGTAATCGGTGAAGTCATTGGGAATTTAAATCAATATATTGGCGACCAGTTTGTTAAATATAGAGTGAGACATTTAATAATGAATGAAGTGTTTGAAATAGAAGGTAATCCAAAAGCAATGAGGTTTTACAGTGTGAAACTCCGTTAATCTTCTTAAACTAACGGATGCTTTAGTCAAGTAGAGCACCGTCTTTTAAGACGTTGCTACATTTACATATAAAAGTACTTCTGATAAACAACCGGTTATAGCAGGTTCAAACAGTGCAGTGGTTACAGGATTGTTTAAAAATACTTCCTACTATTTAAGAGTAAAAGTAGTAGGCGGCTTGAACGATGGTATATCTAACGTTGTTACGGTAATAACAGCAGATCCATTACTACCTGCTAAAAAGAACAACAATTAAAACCGCAATCATGAATGTGAAAAGCCGTTCACAGGCAGTCATTTATGCCGTTCGAAATCAACTTGTTCCGTTTTATTATTTAAAAATCACTTATAAAAAAATGTCCTGTCCCTTATTATGTCCCTCTTGGTATAGCACTTTTGTTTTATGCAGGTATAGAACCAAAGAACAGCAAAAGATACATCCTATGTTTAATTTTCAGAAAAGTAGAAATGTGGGATGATAAGGATTAATTGGGTAATATTTCTGAATATTTAATGAATAAATGTTGAATAATCTCCCAGTTGATATTAGATTAGTTGAAAAATTTTAATAACCTGATGTTGAAAGACAGATCAGTGTATTAAATGTGAAGTTAAGTCATCAGCACGAAACCTTTACATTTTTACAAATATATTAATTTACTTTTAGTTAGGTAGGGGAGAGGTTTAATGAGGAAAAGGAGAAACAAAAAAATTATTATTAGAATCATTGTTTCATAATTCATTGCACTAAATGTGTAATAAAGAGACAGGGACTTGGAGTAAAGAAAATGGGGAAAAAAGCTAACAATAAAATTAAGGTCTTAAAAAGATTGTCTGTATTTGATCCAGCATAGGTGGTCCAGAAATTTCGTCTAAGATCAACACATCAAGCGTGGAACCTGTTCGTGTCATTGTTGAATTCGAGCAAGCACCGGCAAAAGTAGCTGTCATGCAGGCACAAGTAGCTGGAGACAAGACAACATTAGAAGAAGAAACACAAGACGTAAGCGATTCGCACAAACAGTTTCGTGCATTTGTGGATGGATTGTCTCAGCACAAAGCTGCCCTAAGTGTTAATGCAGTTACTGCGCAAACTGCAGCTAGTGAAGAAGATGCTGGAGATTCATCTGCCATCCAAATTACAAGAGAATATAAGAACGCGTTAAATGGGGTTGCCATGACGCTTCCAGGAAACATGGTCGAGAGACTATTCGAATCTGGTCTTGTTAGCCATGTATTCGCAGATGAAATAGTCAAACTTGACCCGATAGAAGTGGAACAAGTGAAGCAGCAAAGCGTTGAAGGGTTAAAAGAAAATT
Source organism: Paenisporosarcina sp. P4_D4 (assembly GCF_056401835.1). Lineage (NCBI taxonomy): Bacteria > Bacillati > Bacillota > Bacilli > Caryophanales > Caryophanaceae > Paenisporosarcina > Paenisporosarcina sp. P4_D4. The sequence continues at coordinate 4,631 of NZ_JBFUIO010000108.1, forward strand.
CGATCCCACTTCCGGGAATTGATGCGATTCATAACGAAGGCATTAAAGGAAACGGCATTAAAGTCGGCGTGTTAGATACAGGAATCGATTACAATCATCCAGATTTAACGGATGTGTATAAAGGATACAGAAAACAAGAAGGTGAGAACCCTAGTACAATTGACCCGAAATCAGTTAAGGGATGGGATTTCGTCGATAACGATGCAGATCCGATGGAAACAACGTACGATGACTGGGTGAATGCAGGTAAGCCAGTCAAACCAGGCCGTGAATACCCGACGTCCCACGGTACGCACGTATCTGGAACAATCGCCGCACAATCGAAAGCCACCATCGAAAATCCAGCACAAGGGGTTGCCCCTGGCGTTGATTTATATGTCTACCGCGTACTAGGTCCTTACGGTTCTGGTGCTTCGAGCGGGATTGTTGCAGCCATTGACAAGTCAGTTAGTGACGGCATGAAAGTCATTAACATGTCTCTTGGTGCAGCGAGTAACAATCCACTATCAGCAGAAGCAATCGCGGTTAACAATGCGACATTAGTTGGTGTAACGTGTGTCATTGCAGCAGGAAACGCAGGTAATTATGCATATACACTTGGCACACCTGGAGCAGCAGCGCTTCCGATTACGGTTGGTGCAAGTGACTTTTCGATATCGATTCCAACCGCAACGGCAACAGTTGGAAACGAAACGTTCACCAACTTTAAGTTGCTGGGCAAAGGGTTCAATGACAATGTAGAAACACTTGAAAACAAAACCTATCCAGTTGTGTTTGTTGGCTTAGGTGGCGAGGATGATTTCAAAGATGTTGATTTGCAAGGAAAAATAGCATTGATAGAGCGTGGAACGTATGCGCTTAATGAAAAAATTGTGAATGCACAAAAAGCAGGCGCAGTGGCGGCCATCATGTACAACAATGTCGATGGCGACATTGATAACTATTTAGCAAGTTCTGTTGGGTTTATCCCAACATTCCGCATGTCAAAAGCAGACGGCGAACGCTTAAAAACAGCGGCAGAACATGAGTCGATAACATTTACGGAAATCGGATCAATTGTCTCAGAAGGAAACCGTTTGGCAGGTTTCAGTTCAAGAGGACCGGTTATGTCAACCTATGACATTAAACCTGACGTTGTGGCTCCTGGGGTATCGGTTTACTCGACGTATCCAGAATTTATCCACAGTCCAGAAGCAGGAATTGATTACTCACAAGCATATGCTCGTATTTCGGGTACATCAATGGCTTCTCCGCACGTAGCAGGGATTGCTGCATTGATTTTACAAGCACACCCAGATTACAAACCGGCTGATGTCAAAGCAGCCTTGATGAATAGTGCGGACAAACTAAATGGTGACTATTCCGTGTACGAAGTAGGCGCAGGTTTAGTAGATGTAGCAGAAGTCGTTCATAACGATATGGCATTCAAGGTACAAGACACCACATTAACGGGTGATGGAAAGGGTGGCTTTATAGAGAACGCGTATGAAAAAGGCGCATTGACGTTTGGTGCGGTTTACAAAAAAGACGATAGCACAAACACAAAAAACCGTACGATTGTCTTTAAAAACCGCGGTACCCAAGCGAAAACATTCGACGTTTCGGCTGAATATAGTAAACCGGTTGATAATGAGAGTGCTTGGGTAAGTGACGCAGCAGCGAACAATGTAACCGTAACGACTTCATCAGCATCTGTGACGGTCGCTGCAGGGGAGGAAACAAATGTAACGGCAACGGTTAACATACCTGCGAGCTCAGAGACGGGTCAATATGAAGGGTATGTGAACATTGTCAACCATGACAATCCAAACGAACACTATCGCATTCCGTTCGCGACTCGCTTCGTTGAAAAAGGAATCGGAGACGTTGAGATCTTGAATCCAGCAATCTCAACGCTAAATTGGCCGAATCTATTTAGGATACCTCAAACTCGCTATATCACTTTCAAATTAAACAGCCCGATGAAAGATTTATGGCCGATTATCTATGATAAAGACGGCAAAGCACTTGGAGCAAGTTCGTTAAAACCTTTCAGCTTAAAAGGTGCGCCTCTTGATACGGAACTAAAAACATTATTCGCGGCAACGTATTATCCGTTTATCGGCGATCCGAAAGATGAAAAAACAGACATCAAACAACCGATGCAGACACTACCAGAAGGTGAGTATACCATCAAACTTCGTTCAACAGATGCAGATGGGGTGAGATACGAGGTCGTTAATCAAAAGTTTATCATCGATAACACTTTTTCGAAGTTGACGCTAAAAGACCATAAACCTGGTGTCTATGAGCTAAGTGATTCGGACTTTACAGATGAACAGATGCCAGACGGAAATACGCACCATGCGTTTTGGCTTCATGCGAATGTATGGGACGAAGGAACGGCAAAATTAGCACCTTTAGGCTACACACAGTCTGAAAATAAGCTATGGTATTACTTCAATCAAAAAGCTGTTTATAACGGCGATTTCCCACTTGATGCAAATGGGGATACAAAAATCGGAATTGAACAATCTGATATTGAGAATGGTCCAGCAACGCTCAGACTATTCCCAAACGATAAGGCGAGAAATGGGCACATGTTTACTGATATTGTTTCCTATGCATTCGTCAAAAAAGGGACACCTTATGTGTCACCAACTTACGATAAGCAAAAAATATATTTAAACGATACAGTCACGATGACGTTGAATTTAAACAACGTAAAAGACTTGATGGCTGGAAACTACGATGTTGGATTCTATGATTGGCTCTTCCAGTTCCAAAGCGTAAAAGTGAACCCAGAATTCCAGAAGTATGCGGATGAAAAAGGATTAACAGTAACCATTGATGAGCCAATCGTGAAAGAAGACCCTAATTATCCAGGTAGCAATAAAATGGTGAATGCGGGTGCTCATATCAGTGGCGGTGAAGATTTCAAAGGAATCAGCGGTGATACGCCATTCCTTGATGTGACATTTAAACTGTTCAGTGACGATTTTGGCACCCTCTTAGGTTACACGTTTAACGTCCAAGAGAATACCGTTCCATTCACGTATACACAATACGGTGAGCAAGACCCGGTTGTCATCCAATCATTCAACAATATTAACGATTTTAAGATCGTACCAAAGAGCTCTCATGTGATATCTTTTACCCATCTTGAAGCGTTCTATGGAAACTTTAAGATGGATTATTCCATCATAGGAGCAAAAGCATACGGGCAATTGAAAGACGGGACAAAAGTGCAAGGAACGATTGACAAAAATGGTTTTGTAGATATCTATATTCCTGTATCGAAAGGTCCAATCGATATCGATATTGTCGTAGAAGCACCTGGACACCTGAAGAGCATTCAGAAACTGACGCTTGGTTTGAAAACACCTTGGGGCGAAGACATGGGTGAGTATATAGTAAAGCCAGGTGCTCAACCAGTTGCAACTGCCGGTGATGTAAATGGAGACGGTGTCATTGACGTGTTAGACGTGAAACAAGTTGCCAAGAAATTCGGCGTTCAAAAACCGACTGATTTCAATATAGAAGACTTGAACCACGATGGTATTGTCAATGTAGGGGATATGAATTACTTGGTTGGAAATCTTTACAAATCAAACCCAGATGCAACAATCACACCAAAAGAAATGGTCGACGGAAAAGTGAGCACAGATTTCTTCAACGAGCTAAGTATTAAATCTCTTGTGAACACATTAAAATCAACAACAAAAACGAATCATTCAGCAACATTGAATTGGCTAGCAGCTGTTGGTGCGACGAATGTAAAAATTGAGCAATCAATTGATAATGGCCCATGGACAACAGCTACTACAAGTAATCCGTTAACAGTTGATTCAAATACAGCAGTTGTGACTGGATTAAACGAAAACACGACTTACAAATTCCGCGTAACGGTAACAGGCGGGTTAAACGCTGGTTTTTCAAACGTGGCAAYTGCTACAACAGATGTCACGTTACCTCCAAACCCAACACCAACTCCAGAGCCAACGCCTGAGCCAATCACATTTGCTGATATCTCAGAACATTGGGCAAAAGAGGATATTGAATTATTAGCAACAAAAGGCATTATTAATGGACTGAAAAATGGTTTATTTGCACCCGAAAAAGATATTACACGTGCAGAATTCACAGCCCTACTTGCGCGTGCTCTCGACTTGCCAAAAGCAACGGAACAAGAAAACTTTACAGATGTCCGACCAACGGATTGGTATGTTTCGGAACTACAATCAGCTGTTGAAGCAGGATTAATCAATGGTTACGAAGACAATACATTTAAACCAAGTATGTACATCACACGTGAACAAATGGCTGCATTAATGGGTCGTRCATACAAAATCATAGAGAAACAAGCACCAACAGTGGATGTGGATCAAGTATTGGCAAAATATATMGATCGTAAATCTATCAGTGCATGGTCCAGAGCAGACGTAGCATTAGCTATACAACTTGGCGTAATTCAAGGAAACAAGRCAAATGAATTGCAACCAAAAGAATCTGCAACAAGGGCAGAAACAGCAGTCATGCTAAAAAGATTACTGGTAGAAATTAAACTGCTAGAAGAATAGATTTGCATAAAGCGATATCCATCAAATAAAATGACAAATTATCAAAAAAGGTATGTTCAAAGTGATTTCTGAACATACCCTTTTTTTGCCTCCTTCCGGCATTAAAGAGGAAAACTAAACCGGCATTGACAGATGAATTGAAAATATCGAATATCATCGTATTTATGATGGGAAAATCAGCCAAGATGAATGGCTATTTTACATACGTTGTGAAAAAGGTTTGTCTTAGTTTTCATATTACTTAGAAACTGTAAGCATTAAAACTAAGTATACAATGACACCAATGTATGTAGTTTTGAAATAAAGATGCGATGTTTTGAATATTGTCGCGACGTTTGCTAAAAAGTTGCGTTGATCCGAGCAGGATTAGCGCTTTTTTTGTTGAACTTATTGAACTAACGGGGCAAGTTAGTTCAATAAGAATTATTTACATACTAGATAAGTTAGGACAAATTTTATGTACCAAAGTTTCAACAACGCCAAAGGGATGTGTATTAATGAAAGAGTATTATCACTCTAAAAAGAAGAAAATTAGGGGATGGAAGCGTCACAAGAGGAAAATAGAAAAATGGAGACAAAATGTATTCGACTTAGAAATTGATTACATACGAGAAAATCAAAAAGATTACGCAAAGTTGCGGATTCATCCATTTTATTCGTTAGTCCGTACAAACCCACCAAATTGGTATAACCGTTTATTGTTAAGCAAAATGATAGATGTATATCTAAACTGGTATGAAAAAATGGCGAAAGAAAATGAAGACTTTTATCTAAAGATTTGGTTATATGAACCTGAATTTATCAATTCCCAAATTGTTGTCTCGTACAAAGACTGTATAAATTTTTACAATGATACCTTTGATAAAAACACTATTAAAAAGGTCTTTCCACTTCATAAATATGAGTCATTAAAGGATAAATTAGCAATGTTTGATTGGGAAGCCCACATTGATGCCGAAAAGTATTGGGAAGAGGAAATTAAAGAAGATATAGAGATAGGGTACAGAACAAAAGAAGAGGTAAATGAGATACTAAATAAATCTTATAAAACCGAAAAAATTAAACTTAGCTATGGAAGTGACACCATTTATAAAGTAAATGTTGGAGATGTTTGGGTGGGAACTTTAAAAAGATGATGGAGTACCCCTATGAAGACTGCTCTCAGTTCTTCATTAAAATATATACCTACCATAGAAGCCATATTTAACTAACGG
>NZ_JBFUIO010000109.1:0-6466 GCF_056401835.1 Paenisporosarcina sp. P4_D4
TACATCTAGTTATCCTGCGAACTATTATTTGTTAACAAAATGAAGAAACACTTCTTCTATCTCGGCTATATTGCTCTCTATATGACCCTCGGAATTATTGATGTATGCTAATCCTTCCGTGTTCGGTTCATCGTTATAATTTGAATGACTAGACGCCAAATTGTCGTATGGTACACCGTATTCTTCAAACAAATCAGACACTTCATCGTGTAGCATCTTTGCTTTTTTGTTTGCATTGTCATATTGACGCAACTTCTTTTTTATTTCATAAGGCATTTTATTCAATTGGTTCACCCTCTCTGTACGTGTCAATGATGCGTATCGTTCAGCACTAATGCCGAAATTCCAAAGGTCCACAAAATCTGTTAAATCTTGTGCCGAAAACATAAAGGTTCAGTTTGAATCCGTCATGTTCGAAAACGTGATAGTTCATTTTTCTCCTTCGACATTACAATTGACATATTATGTCGAATTTAGAAGTTATTTTAATGCTTTATTCCCTACTATTACCATTTTTGTAATGTTATAATAGATTAAATATTCAGAAAGGAGGAGTTAATATGAAAAAGAAAATTCTATCTGCTTTCTTGCTGTCTGTTATTCTTATGGGATCAACTTCAGCACTAGGTGCAACACCTTTTGATACAAGCGATAAGTTTCCGCCAAGATGTGGTTTTAAAGCGTGTCCCGATATTTAATAATTTATCCTAAGAACATTATTCTTTGTCTTGAAGTACCCATTCTTTAAGACAAAGAATATTCGTATCTTAGTGTGCGTATCGTTGAACTCGTACTGTTCATTTGCGTTTAGTATAATCGTAAATTTTCACATAGCCTTTTCTTTGTATTCCTACTGACTTTCGTTCTTTTCAAGCCTTGAATCTCATAGATAGAAAGCTGATTTCGTACCATATGTTACTGAACATATTCGCACTCCTATATTTGGTTTTTTGTTGTCAACAATGTGGTTAAATACTTAGTGAACTTTGATTTAATACTATAATGGGATATGAAGAGGTACAAAAAATCATCTTATTTGAACACTCGAACAAGTTGCCCTTCGGTTAAAGGCATTTCAAGTGTCAAAACGGCTTTGTAAGTACCAGTCTTAGATTTAAAGGAAAGCGTATTTGTTTTCTTTTTGGTCAATAGCATCGCTAACATTTTAGGTGTCACATTTTTGAATTATTGAGTTTTCCAAATATAAAAGGTGCAGCCGCTGGCAGAAGAACAGAAATACCGTTTTTCAGACTGTCGTATTGGCTCTCCACAACCTGGACAGTTTCCTAACGATTCCACAAAATCTATTGCCCCCACCTTTAAGGTTTTGGCCTCCTCTACAGTAGCGGTTGCATACTGTTCCACTTTTCTCATAAAGGTCTTAGTATCGGCCCGCCCCATGTTCAATTTCATCTAACTGAATCTCCCACATTTCCACTAAATTACTCGTATTTTTTATAATAATCCGCAGTGACAGTACGAAATTTTATTTTTTATGAATTTCAGAAGATAATAGGGAACTGGAAAAATATAAATAAAAAATAATCAAAACTATTTACATACTTCGTTCGTCTAATATATGTAAAGGTTAAATATTGAACAACACAAAGGAGATTTTATAAAACACAAGAAATAATAATCAAAACAATCGCATCAGCTACAATTTTAATGAGTGCATTATTGGGTATTACATTGTAAATACTCAGTAATCTGCCCAATTAACTGTTCAATGGATTTTTCCTTTTTAAGGAAGTCCCTTTAATCGTAGATTAATAACACCCTTGCTAACCTTCGTAGCAAGAATACATAAGTAGAACTGTTTTGTTGAAGTCTATTTTATATAATTAAAACTATTTTAAACTAATACGACTTATTTATAGAACACCTTCTAAGAAAGGAGCTTTTTAGATGAAGGGGAATTTGCACATAGAAAAGAAACTTGTAGAATGTATAACCGATAATAAAGAAGCTTTTTATAGATTAGCGTATAGTTATGTGAAAAATGAAAATGATGCAGTAGATATACTACAAGATTCTATACAAAAAGCCATTTCATCAAAACGACACATAAAGAATGAACAATATATAAAAAGTTGGTTTTATCGAATAGTAGTGAATACATCACTAGATTTTTTAAAAAAACAGAAAAAGTTAATGTTTGTTGATGAAGAAGCACTTGAGTCATACGCTGATGGAGTAGAAAATCAGTATTCAAATATTGATCTAGAAAGAGCTTTAGAATCTCTTTCTCTAAAATACCGAAGTGTGATTGTTCTTCGCTATTTTGAAGATTTAAAAATAGAAGAAGTCGCAGAAATATTAAACGAAAACCCAAATACCATTAAAACACGATTAACCAAAGCTCTAAAATTACTCCGAATTCAAATGGCATGATCTTATTTTTAGGAGGAAAATGATATTGGATAAAAAATTAGAAGAATTAAAATCTGATTACCAGAACATCCCGATTCCAGATAATTTGGATTTCATCGTAGCGAACGCCATTAGTCGTTCTAGCGTAAGAAAATTTCCATTTAAATCAGTTATTGGTTTAGCTGCATCTGCTATTTTTATTCTCTCCATAAATAGTAGCCCAACATTTGCGAAAACATTGTCGGATGTTCCGATTGTTGGAAATTTAGTAGATGTCCTGACATTTACTGAATACACTGTAGATGAAAAAACTTATCAGGCACATTTAAAGGTTCCTGCTGTTTCTAACTTAAAAAACAAGGATCTTGAAAATAGTTTAAATCAAAAATATTTGAACGAAAACAAACAACTCTATGATACGTTTACGAAAGAAATGGACGAGATGAAAAAAGAAAATGGAGGTCACTTAGGCATAGATAGTGGCTATGAAATAAAGACTGACACGGATAATATTTTATCGATTGGAAGGTACGTAGTGAATACCGTTGGATCTTCATCTACAACCATGACATATGACACCATTGATAAGAAAAATGAAATCTTATTAACCCTTCCATTACTGTTTAAAGATGAAACATATATTAATTTGATTAGTGAGAACATAAAAGAGCAAATGAAAGAACAAATGAAACATGACGAAAACAAGTTATATTGGTTTCGAGATGAAGGGGATGAAACGACGATTGGATTGTTTGATAAGATTAGTAGCAAACAAAACTTTTATATTAATAAAGACAATCAATTAGTCATTTCGTTTGATAAATATGAAGTTGCTCCTGGGGCTATGGGTATTATTGAATTTATTATTCCATCTGATATTCTTTCGGATGCCTTAGTCAGCAACCACTACATTAAATAGTCACCTAAAAGTCATCATTTTCCAATTTGCAATCATTTATTTCCTAGATGTATTGTGGATTTCGTGTTGCTAAATAGCTGGCAAGTCCTGCCCCAACCTGCAATCGAACTGCCGTTGAGGTGTTCACAAAAACCTCAGACGGCTGGGATTTCGGGTTGCACAGGTCTTTCCCCTATTTATGAACTCACGTCTGTACCATTACGTTCAAGCCGTATAACTAACAAAAGGAGAATTAGAGATAATGACCAGATCCAAAAGTAAGAAACGCGGACCCTGGATTGATGTTGCCTGTATCAGTATGATTGTATTTCTGAGTATGACCCTCATTTTTCTCGGATACTCAACAGAGAGCGATGCAAAACAAAATACAAACAACGGACACGCCCCAGAAGTAAAAAAAGATGTGTCAACGATAGAATCAGCTTTTCCTGGAATACTTATTACAACTGAAGTTAAAAAAGATGACTATTCTCCTTATGCCATTCAGTATCCACAAAGTAAAATAGTCTCATTTAATGATCGTGTCAAAAAATACATAGATGAACAACGGGATACTTATTTAATTGCAATGGAAGAAAATAAGCGAATCGGTAGTAAGACTCCTGGAGAGTTGAACATTGCTTTCGAAACATTTCCACATGCATCCGGATCGTATTCATTTGTTATGATTTCCGGAACATATTTAGGCGGTGCAAATGGTTTTACCAATTTTAACACCATTCATTTTGACCCGGAGTCAGGTGAAATTATTGAGATTGCTGATTTATTTGGGCATGACGAATCTAAGCTTGTAAAACTTTCATTACTTGTACGAGATGGCATTCAGAAAGATCCAAGCTTAACAAATAGAGTTCTAGAAGAAGATATGATTTTGGCTACCGAACCGAAGTGGAGCAACTTCGAGAACTTTGCCCTCATAGACGATTCGCTCGTCATATATTTCGATGAGTACGAAATCGCTAGTGATGCCGCGGGTGCACCGGTTATTGCCGTGCCACTTGCTGCGCTAACTGAACAATTAGTAGCGCCTTATAAACCGGATGTAGAAGTATTACCAAAACCTCCTGTTGAAGAAGTTTCAGATGAAGCAGAAGAAGAACCGATAGAAGAACCTGCAGAAGAACCGGATGACAGTGATGATGTTCAACCTGTAGAAACGGATACGAAGCAAGTCGCCCTAACGTTTGATGATGGTCCAGATCCAAAAGTAACGCCGCAAATCCTTGCCACACTAGCGAAGTATGATGCAAAAGCAACATTCTTTATGCTAGGCAGTCGAGTAGAATCTTACCCGGAAATCGCGAAAGATGTGTTGAATGCTGGCCATGAGCTCGGTAACCACACTTGGACCCATGCAAACTTAACTAAAATGGCGACGGATTCGATTACAAAAGAAGTTTCAAGGACAAATAACATCATCGAACAAGCCACTGGACAAGCACCAACTGTTTTTCGTCCTCCTTACGGTGCTTTCAAGGATGACATGTTAAACGTGATGCAATTACCCGTTGTTTTGTGGGATGTAGATACACTCGATTGGAAACACCGTGATGCTGCTCAACTTTTAACGTCTGTAAAAAGTAGCGTCCATGACGGCAGTACCGTATTAATGCACGATATTCATTTATCGACTGCTCAAGGTTTAGACAGTGTGCTTGCTTATTTAACAAGTGAAGGATATGAGTTTGTAACCGTTTCAGAACTAGAATGATAAGTTGAAAGATTGACCCAAGAGCTTGCCTTTGGGTCAATCTGACATAAGTAATTGTAGAAAATAGTTATGGGGAAAAATTAAGAAATCATTTAAACCATATCTAAGAAAAAGAATGATGTTATATCTTCAACTAACGAATGCTTTGTATTAAAAGGTTAACCAGTTTTTACTGGTTGACCTTATTTTTATTGGATTTAATATATCAAAACAAAAAAAACAAACCATTCTGCGGATGGTTCGTTTTTTTATTGTAAATTTATATACTTTAATCCCTTTTATAGTAAAAATTCACTTAAATTAATACAAACATTTACCTAAGTTCTATTTATTGGTATAATCATAATTGTTTAATAGTTCTCAATTTTCGTGTATTTAACTTACAATTTACAATTAGAATTTCGCAAAGGAGCATAGATGAAGAATATAGGATTGATTATTAAACAAGCAAGAGTTGATCAAGGGATTAAGCAATTGAATTTAGCAAAAGGCATATGTTCGATATCTTATTTAAGTAAAGTTGAAAATAATCAACTTGTCCCAAGCGATGAAATCCTAGTTAACTTATTAAATAGACTTTCTATAACTATCACTGAAGTTAGTGATGAAGAAGAAATTTCAACTTTTAATTCAATTAAAGAGCTCTATAAAACAGCAATAATCTATAGAGATCATAAGTCTATTTCAAATGAAATCGTCAAAATTGAAGAGAAGAGAACTATTTTTAAAAACCAGGTATACTCTATCAATTCCGTACTCTTTTTGTCTAGATTGTATTTAATAAGTGGTAAAGAAATGTCTTGTGTAGAATCTTTGTTTGAGTTTATAGAACTTCATGAAGAGAATTTAACAAACTATCAAAAGTGCGTTTTCAATATCAATAAAGCACTAAAATCATTCTACACGGATGAATATCTTCAATCAGTAGAATACATTGAGCAGGCGTTAGAAGATCAAAAAACAATAGTATTAGAAAATTGGGAATTAGCGGATCTGTACAATGTCATGGCAATTTGTTACCTAGTAAATAATTATAATTATAGTACAATCGAGTTTGCTCGAAAGGCGCTAAATATATACCGTGACCTTTTATTATTTAACAGGGCCATTGATTGTTATATTTCCATTGGAATTAGTTATAAAAGAAATTATAAATACAAAGAGTCCGAAGATAACTTTCAAGCAGCTTATAGATTACTAAAAGATCGTGGATTATTTGATTTTGAGGGAATTATTACACAGAATTTAGGGACATTATTCACAATACAAGGTGAGTCAAATAAAGCCATCGAATACTTTTTATCTAGTATGGATTGCAAGAAGACTACTGAAGGTTATTACGTAACGATTTTATCCATTATTCAAGAATATTCAAAACTAAAAAGTCCTGAAAACATTTTGATGTGGTGTGAAAAAGGACTTGAAATGTATTCTAAAGCAAAGGAAAAGAATCTTTCTTATTA
>NZ_JBFUIO010000110.1:0-6435 GCF_056401835.1 Paenisporosarcina sp. P4_D4
ATTTGATTGTGCGTAGGTATTGATAACATCCCGATGGTCAGTTGGGAGGAATATTAAGCTTGAAACTGCCAAGAAGTGATTGTCTTTTAAACTGATATCCGGCAGCATGAAGCAGAAAACATGCACGCCAACAGGAACAGGCTTTTCACTTTCACGTTTTAAATAAAGTGTTTCATTCGTAAGGATATTTTTTACTTTCATAAACTCTTGTGCTACTTCTACGACTTCTCCCAAAAGTACGGAAGGCGTTTTCCAATGCTCCAGAACATTGATAACAGATGGTCGCACCGCTTTCTTTTGTTGCTTTTCAACATATTTCAACCAGATTTCTGGTTTATGATGGAAGAAGAATTCATCGATTGCAATAGCTTCTATCATTTCTTCAAGCAAATACTTCTCTAGCTTCGATTTCCATTCCTTAATTACACTTAGCAATGCTGGAAAATCCTTGCGTTCGGGATACTCATCATAAAATGATTGGAGCATTCTATCCAACTCTTCCGAACGAACAGCTTCAATTGATGGCTCCTGATTGCGTTCACAACATTTTTTAAATTTTTTCCCGCTTCCACATGGACACGGATCATTACGTCCTACCATTAAAACACGTCCTTCGATTAATAAAGTTTACGCCCTAGTGTAACATGCAATCCAGCATGAATACAGGGTACGAAGGATGTGGGACTTACGGAATAGCGGGAAAATGGGTAAATTAAGCGTTAGGATATGCACGCTGATAGGGATTAGCTGTAAACAAAAGGGTCATACAACGAGAGTTGGACACCCTTGTGATGATTTTTCTGTCTATTCGCGGTTTCCTCAGTTCTACAAATCTTGACCTAATAACAAAAGGCATGACTAAATTAACTTTCAACGGTTTTCATTGCTTTATGATTAAATGGACATTTCCCTTTAATGGGTTCAATGTCGTCTCCGATAAAGAATTGTTTCCATTCATTATGCTCTGGATCACCGAAATGGCTGATATCCGGATGCGTTGGCAGTTGGTCCCATGCCTCTACTCGTTCGCGTACTTTTTCGCGGGACATGATGCCCCCTTTTTCAGTACCTTCTAACCCTTGGAATATTTTTCGTGGCTGGAAACCGAGCACCATGGAGTTACCTAAATGTCGTGTTTTTCTTTGTTTGTAAGCTGGAGCATTACCAAAAACAAAAATAGGTTCCCCATGAAAACGGAAATCCCATAAATGGTGGGCTGGATCCCGTGGTGCATCTTCAGGCCATTCCACTGGGTCGACTTCGTGTAAATACTGAAGAATGTCCCAAAATTGTTTGCGGTATTGCTCTAATTTGCCTTCGACTTCAAATGGTTCAATAAAAACAAATAAGCCATGACGCTTATGTTTAGGGTTTTTAAACAAGTCCAAAAAACCTTCCACCGTTTTGGGTAGATTTGACCAATCGTCCTGTGTGATATAGCCATAACGCAATTCGCCTTTTAACTCTCCACTCATCCCGAAATAACAGGGAAAAGTTTTATCCGTAACTGTATTATGAAAAGTTTGATATTCATCGAGTAACCATTTTGGTAAATCCGATCGTGTAGAAAAATCCTCTTTTGTCAATAAAGCCTGTTCCTTTCTTATCATCCAAATTCCCTCCACCAAATAGCATGTATGTCATATTTTATTAATCAAATACCCTGTTCCTTTGATTTGAAACAATCTCATTTAAACATTGAAAAATTTTTTCTTTCTTTTTATGTTAATTTATTTCCGTTACGGGAATAACAGAAGAAACAATTACAATTTCATGGAGGTTGAAAGATGAGCATTGAAAGTACCGATTCTATTCAAACGAGTTGCCAAAGTGAATATGACACTTTGCGAAAAGTTATTGTTTGTGAACCCCAATTTATGTCGATTGATGAAATAATCAACGATGTTCAAAAAAAATATAAAGATGAAAACATCAATATTGAACGTGCTTTGATTCAACATCATGATTTTGTTGCTAAAATGCGTGCAGAAGGCGTCGACGTCATTACACTGCCCGCTAATGCCTCTTATCCTGAACAAGTTTTTACTCGGGATATCGGATTTACTCTTGGCAATCAGACCTTTGTATCTGAAATGGCAAGTAGTATCCGACAAGGAGAAGAAACCGTTCTAGAGAAGTGGTTAAACACACATCATGTACCTTTCCAAAAATTATCTCAAAACCATATTGAAGGTGGAGATGTCATTATTGACGATAGGACAATCTATATAGGGCTTAGTCATCGTACATGTAATTCAGCAATTGAACAGCTTCGCTCCGATTTGCCGAATTATGAAATAGTTGCGATTCCATTTGACCCTAAATATTTACACTTGGATTGTGTATTCAATATACTTTCCCCCACCGATGCATTAATATTCCCACAAGCACTAGACGCGGAAACTGTATCATTTTTAACAAACCGCTATCACTTAATTGAAGTAAGTAAGGAAGAACAATTTACGATGGGTACGAATGTGTTATCCATTGGACATAAAAGAGTTTTCAGTTTGCCTATCAATGCCCAAGTAAACAACAAAATGCGGAGTCAAGGCTATAAAGTGATTGAAGTGGACTTTTCAGAAATCATCAAATCTGGGGGATCTTTCAGATGTTGTACTATGCCAATTGCACGAGGATAAAGTGGCAGTTTTATAAAATTTCATACTAAATCACAATAAAAAGAATCCATTTTGATCAGTCTTGCTTCAAAATGGATTCTTTTTGTTTAATACAATATAATACCCTAAAGAAACACTTTCATTTATCACATGTTTATATGGTGGTTATCATTGAAACGGTTAAACAGTATGAGTTCTATAGTGTCATTTAATATCTTCTGTGCCAGCAGAAGAATATAAATTACTAATCAATCTTTCAAATCCAATACACCGTTAATCATTCACCCTAGGATTATGGAATGAAGTGATCATAAATACATGATTTTTGTAACTACTTCTCTAGGGCTCAGGCTAAAGAATTCTTATGCACATTCAGCCCAAACGCTGACTCCCCACTGGGACCATTTCCAGTTGCCTGTGAATTTTTTGCCTTGATACACAACACACCAAATCATTAGACCTGCAAAAATAGTAAATGCCAAACCTAATAATACTGCTGCAAAGATTAAAAACCAAGCATCACTTTTAACCATTTGCTTTTGAAAAGAGTTAATAGCTTTCACCTTCATGGTTTGTAGAAAAACCAAAATACCGATTAAACTGTTATTTATGGACAATGTCAATTTATTCACCTCCTTTCAATTGAGAACTGAGATATGCTTTAATAATCATCATCCCGTCTCCAAAGGGAGGCAAGAGAAAGATTATGTGTAGAAGAAAAATATAAGAGACATACATCATTAACTGAGAACTAGCTGTCATGAAAAGAATCAACCCTATAGTGAAACAAATCAATGGTCCCATCATAGCCATCATCACTATCTGATAGTTACTTAGGTGAAAAAGAGGGATAATCGAAATTCGCAAAAATGTACTCTCAATTCGCACAGCACCTTTTTTTTTCAAAATCTTAAATGATAAGATATGAAAGTATTCATGCAGCATGAATGAAATAAGCAACGAACTAATCAAGGTGAATTGTTGGACTGTTAAAAAAGCAACTTCTAGTTTCAAAAACAGTGGCATTGGTAATAAGATGCTTACCATGATCATTATCACCAGTGGTTTATTGATTTTAAGGAATAACCATGAAAAATTCATAAGATTTATGTCTTCTACTGTTTTTGTGACTTGTTTCATGGCCTAATTATGGCTATTTTTAAGTTGGATTTGTTTTTGTCGTAAAAGTTTATAAGTGAAGAAAACAATCATATAAAATATAGTAAGTATAATCACTGTAATGATTGCTGGAAGATAATTTTCAACTCCAAAGTGTAAAGAAACGGAACCATCAGCCTTATCGGCTGAATCGAAGAAAAGAGTGTCAAAGTAAACTGTTCTCTTTCCTAATTTGCCTCCCTCACTGAACAACATGTAAAGAAATGAAAGAACTAGAATTACTAAAGTTGTAACAAAGGCCCCCAAAAATGCATTGAATCCTATAAAGACTTTTTTCATTTTATATTTCCTCCCTTATTTTTTTTAAGCCAAATATACTGAAATATATAATTACAAAAAAGATAAAACCGACAAATATAAAATTTTGGGTAGTAGACAATTGAAGAATTGCTATCCCTATCGCCAAAACAATTATTATCGTGAAAATAATTACGAAACTGATAATGACAGAGAATGGATTATCATCGTATGGTGGAAAAAGGATACCCACCAGTGTGAATAAAAAAACAGCAACAGTTACAGATGCTAAAGCCATAAAGTTTGTTGTTAGGCTTGTATTAAAAATTAATACAATTATCACCAATGGTAATGAAATGAACAGTATATATAAAATCTGACTACTAATAAGGAATACGTAGTCTTTCCAAACCGTATAATTCGTTTTCCACCATAATTTTCTAATAGAATTGGTATTTACGTAATGATAAATTCCATTAAACGCCAAAGGTAGAAGTGCATATAATGAGTATTCACTTTTATTATCCATAAATAAATAGAGGAAGATGATATACGAAACACMTATGTAATTAAAGGTATCTTTCTTCCTGAGAATACTATACACATAGGAGACCAATAGGTTATTAAATCGTTTAAATAATTCAATTTTCAAATAATTTAGCATAGACATGTACGCTTTATCAGGTATTTTGATATTCAAGAAACTCAAAAGTAAAAACGATATAATAAAAGTGACCAAAATAATCCAAAAGTCGAATCGTTCAAAGAAGATCGACCATGATATTAAAATATTAAATCCAACATCCTTTTCGTCGAGATATGCATATACAACTGACTCTGCCACAGAATTAGCATCTTGGTATAAAAAGAAGAACACTAGGCTAAAAATAAAGATTGTCACGATGTCTTTTAAAGGATTCAGGTTGAAAAAATTGAGAATAAAGACGATGACTTTATTAATAAGTTGTAAGATTAAATACGTAATAATACTAGAGAAGAAGACTGTGCTAATTAATAACAAAATGAATTGAGTTCCATATGTAAGGATTAATGAAAGGACAACAGCACTTGAC
The DNA here is from genome assembly GCF_056401835.1 of Paenisporosarcina sp. P4_D4. Lineage (NCBI taxonomy): Bacteria > Bacillati > Bacillota > Bacilli > Caryophanales > Caryophanaceae > Paenisporosarcina > Paenisporosarcina sp. P4_D4. The sequence continues at coordinate 5,111 of NZ_JBFUIO010000110.1, forward strand.
AACAATGAGATTAAAATAATAGATATCACTGTTTCAAAAATTAAAAGTGCGCTATTTCTTTCATTCATCGTTACGGGAAGAGTGGTTGTCATCTTAAGAAAACTGTTGGACTTCATAAAAAGTATTTTGACAAACATGAAAATAATTAAAGACCAAAACATGATTGTCATACTATAAACTCTTAAGATAAGTGGAACTTCAAGGTTTTCATTCCCAATTAGATTAAAGAATGAATAAAGCATAAAAGTGAAAATACCGAGCATCATTACTAGGACTAATAGAAAGATAACTCTAAATGCTTTGCTTTTTAGTGGACCGATGTTAAAAACCTTTCTGGTGAAATATAAGCTAATCAGATGTACTAAATTGAAAACTTGTGCGGATCTCATTTTTCACCTCCTCTAAATTCATCAACTCTTTAAATGAATCTGAGAGTGATCGTGTAAGATTGCTTACGAGATCGTCCAGATATACTTCCCCTTTATATAAAAGAATCACCCTATTACTTATCTCCTGCATCAACTCTAAATCATGTGAACAAATTATAATGGTCCCACCATTTTTCGTATACTCATTGAGTAAAATTTTTATAATTTCTTTCGCCTCAACATCAATGCCATTTAAGGTTTCATCTATAATCATTAATGGCGGATTTAACAAAAGAGCATTTATTAATTGAAGCTTTTTTTTCATTCCATGGGAATAGGATTCCACCATCTCCGAAAGTTTCTTATTCATGCTTAAGTGAGATGAAATTACTTGTAAATTTTGTTCGTCTATTTTCTTTTTATATAACTTGGACATCAACATAATATACTCTCGACCTGTTAAAAATTCGGGAATATAATCGTCACTAGGTAAATAGACAATTTTACTCTGTACAGACAAAGAAGTATGAGATGTTCCATTGAAAGTGATGGAACCCTTTTGTAGCTTCAGTAAATTGCATACCAATTTAATTAAAGTGGTTTTTCCTGATCCATTGGGTCCAGCAATTGCTACAAATTCTCCTCTCTTAATTTCCAAATTGATATCATTAAAAATTGGCTGTTCTTTATCATAAGAATGGTGAATTTTTTGAATAGATAGCATTGTTTACCTCCCCGTAGGTATATTGAAATCCATTTATTGGTAATTAGTCAGTTTTAAGTTAAAAAATGGTATTTTTAATGTAACATAAAGGAAAAATTAGTCAATGTAATTATTATATTTATTTCAGAATATTTAAAATTTATTATATAAAACTTTAAAAAATGCTTTTTGTTTATTTAACTGAGAAATGTAAAATGACAAATAGGAAAAATTTTTGATGGCTACTCGTTTTG
>NZ_JBFUIO010000111.1:0-6360 GCF_056401835.1 Paenisporosarcina sp. P4_D4
CTCATATGTTGCATTTCCAGTTATAAAAGATGAATCCATTTGAAATTTCCCGAATCCATCAATCGATCCAAATACAAAACCACTGACTGCAGTAAATAAAAAACTATTAGTTTGGCATGTAATTTCATACCACTTGCAGTCAAAATGATTTGTTTCATAATCGTACTTATTTAAATACAATACATTTTCCATATAGAATTCAGCACGGTTAACTTGTTCCGTAGTTATTCCTTCTGTATTTTCATAACTATTTAATGTATCTTCCATAAATTCGCCTTCCGCAGCCTTTACATCATTCATAAACATCATGGATAACACCAAGATTCCTAAACACAACAAAAGTTGCTTCATCATCTGACACCTCCGTTCATGAGTGTCATCAACAAGACCAGTAGTGGCATGCACACGAAGAAAGCGACTCTCAACACCACGCCTTTTTTAATTTCGATTTCTTCTTGCTCACTGAGTGGTTGGTTGTATTCCAATTCGTAGTGGCGGCGGGCTTGATCCAATTGCTTTTTCGCCAATCGATCGATCGTCTGTTCCACCCATTTATGGACGGTTCGCTGCAAAATCATCATTTTTTGTAAGATGGCCATTTCTGTTCACATCCTTTTATGTCCGGTTTAAGAAGAAATCTCTTGAATTACCTGTTCCCCAGAAACGAGAGGTTCCAAATCGTGGGCATCCACCTTCAGTTCTCCATGTTCATTCATCCATGTGATGGTAGATGTAAGGATTAAGACGGGTTGATCCCCAGGATTCACAAACTCATCGTCAATCMCTGTTAAGGTCACTTTGTAGATGGCATATACTTTGTACATGTCGTCTTGCTTGCGAACGGAAATGTTATAAATCTCAAGATCTTTCATTTTACTGACGTCCACATCTTGCGACGTTTCATTCTCTGCGAGCGTTTGTTCCACTTCGTTGCGATAACGTTTCGTAAAGTAATCAATTGAGCCGCCTTGCAGGGTATCCGTTAAAAACTGTTCGGTTAGTGTGAACACGTCTTTTTCCTCGTTTTCAGAAGCCTTATAATTTTCGACATTCTTCGACAAATCCGCATTTTTTTGTTTTAAATCTTGATTGGTCGCAAATAAGTTAAATGCTACGATAACTAAAGCCACTACAAGAAACATCAGTAAGAGCTGTACGAGTTTCAAACGATTTTGCATAAGTTCTCCCTCCTGTTAGACAGGTTCATCGGATGCTAAATACAACATGGGATTGAGTCTTGTTCCGAACATCTGGTCCGAATGAATTTCAAAATGCAGATGGTCACCGGTCGAACGTCCCGTTGAGCCACATTGTCCGATCACTTCTAGCTGTCGCACTTCTTGCCCCACTTCCACCCCAATGCGACTCAAATGCGCATAGGCGGTAAAAAGATTGTTGACATGTTGGATGACGACGATGTTGCCGTACGTGTTGGTCGGATAACTACTTGAAAATTCCGCATACACGACTTTTCCTTCCTTCGCGGCATAAATCGGCTCCGGACTGCTGCACGCAAAATCAACGCCTTCATGGTTACTGATTTCACCGGTCACTGGATGAATACGCACCCCGTAATTGGAATTCACTTTCACATTCGGAATGGGCGCTGCGAAATCTCCCGTCAGGACGGTACAATTCATCGTCAACCCGCCAAGTGAACTGACAATTGACGTAATGGTCGGTACCCAATGCGCATTGAGATTCGTCGGGTCATTTTCAGCACCAATCGGTGCATAGACACTTCCGAGATCGACAATGGTGACTTTCCCGTCTTGTATGATGCGGTTGTGGAGTGTTTGCCCCATCGCCATCAATCCTTCTTCCAGCGTCGCAAAGTTCATCAATCCATCCGTCCCCATCAAACCACCCGGGTTATTTTTCGTGATCACCGCATTCGACGTGCCATTCGTTGTTTCATGCAGCGCAATCGCCGCCATCAGCACCGGGTCAATTCCATTGTCATTCGCAATCTGCAGGAAGAGGTCTCCTTTGCCTGAAAAGACGCCTGCCGTGCTTAATTTCGCTTCCCAGCGTTCTTCATTGATTTCTCCATTCACCGCACAATACGTGCCTCCTGAAGCATCTGAAAGGGCTTGTACGTTTTGGTCCGGGTTTTCCAAATCAAATCCTTTGTCTTTGCCGTTCATGGCCATAAACATAGGGAGAACCAACAGGAGAATCGCGGTGCCGAGAATCACCAATCCGATAGGATTGAAGAAAACCTTCACGAGAAGCATGTGGCCAAAGGTCTTGGCGGTTTCCTTTGCGTTCATCTCCTCACCCCTTCTCCTTAAATCGTGATGTCGTTAATGCTCTTTTGCTCAAACCACAACATTTCGGTCACGTCATTCAACTGCACTTCCAGTTTGATTTTTTTGGAACCGGTGTAGAAGATTCCTTTTCCTGCCTGTTCTTTTTTCTTGCCGTCTTTTAAGATGAGCGTTTCTCGTTCGCCTTTGGAGAAGGTATTGCCGAGTTCTTCTTCCAGGAACTTTAATTCTTCTTCACTCATCGGCAAGTACAAACGCTGGACCGATTGTGTGATAATCGCTTTTCCGTAGTTTCGGTTCTCATCACGCGCGGACAAAAAATCTTCTACCGACTGAGAAGCTGTGGTAATGCCACAGTTGAAAGATCGCAGCACTTTCATCATGAAATAGATAAATTCCATGGCTTTCGGTACCTTCGGGTCTGCGATGACATGCGCTTCATCAATGAAGATTTCACTCGGTTCTCTGTCACCACTCATAATCTCGTACGTCGTATGCGAGAGAATGTTATAAAAGAGAATACGTTGAATTTTTTCATTATTGCTCATCTCTTTTAAGTCGTAACACACCAGGTCATTATCGATGCTGATGTTGGTGTGGCCGTTAAAGAGTTCCGAGTACATCCCCGTGACATAGGTTTTGAGCGTTGTATGGAAATCACGGATCGTTTCAAATAAATACGGATCGTCTTTTTGATCTTTTTCAATGAGTTCATATAAATCTTGTAAAGTCGGATAATCGATAGCCGTCAATGAACTGGTGTTGGTCGAATCCGTAATCCCTTTTTCAGCATAGACTTTTTGAATATAGCTACTTAATATCTCTTCCTGTAAATCGGTCATGCCGTTATACATGAGGCGGAACATGACTAATAGATTCGAAATCTTCGTTAATAGGATATTGCCAAATTCCGTTTCCTCAACAATGACTTTTTCACTGACTTTCGGAAGGTCCAGTGGATTGATGCGATTGCCGCCTTTTAATTGGAATTTCACCCAAGCCCCACCCAAATCGGCATAAGAACGTCCGAATTCACCTTTCGGATCCACGGTAATAATTTTGCGCCCGAGCATGTGCTTGTTTGTCATGTTGGCGAACAGATACGTCGATTTTCCGATTCCGGAAATCCCGATAACAAACTCATGTCGATTTAATAAGGTGGTGTCATCGACAATCACGACATTTCCGGTCGTCATGTTGCGACCTTTAATTAAGCCGGTCTGAGAGAACATTTCATTTTCATGAAACGGAAAGAAATAGGAAATGGCTTCGGAATTGCTCATCTTGTAGGTCAGCTCATCCACTTTGTTTTCATTCAGGGGCAGGAAGGAACGGAAGGCGTCAATAGCTCGATCCGTTGGGTTATGGATAATCCCAATTTTGGAGAATTTGCTTTTCACGGTCGTGGTCAATTGATCGAGCTCCTCGATGGAACTCGCCACTAAGTGAATCAGGGTGTGGAATAAGAAGATTTTATCGTTTCGATACGCGAGATTCTTCAGCATCTCTGATGCACTGTCAATCTGCCCTTGCGATTCGATGATGGTATTTTCGTCCGCAAAACGTGTATTCATCTTCATGCGGTTTTGTTTGATGCTTTTGACGAGCTGCGAACGCACTTCGCCCGTATGGTATTCCTGTACATAATTGATGATGGACACGTTTTCTGGAATTTCCGTGACTTGTTGGATTTTATTTTGGTCTTGCACCGGATCGTAATCGACAATCAACAGTGAACGGGTGTAGTTAGCCCCCACACGGACGTACGAATCGTATTCCGTGATGTTATCTGGTGCCAAGACGGTGAGGAGTGATTGATTCATGCCTCTGACTGTATCTTCAAAACTCGCTTCTTCTTTTTTGTTTGGGCGTAGTAGTTGTGTAAACCAATTCATCGTCTCGTCACCTCCTTATTCAAAACGCTCGTTCATTTGATTCTTGTAGTAGTTCAACAATTCTTTCGCTGTGTTTTTCCCGATGATCACGTCGGCACTAGCGTTCGTTTTGCTGATGATGTTCTCGCCTTGGGCTTGTGCATTTTCAAAATCGATACAGGCATAGTAAAACTTCAGCAACTCATCGTTGTTCAATACCTTCACGTCGAGCTTTTCATACCCACTCAACATCATTTCAAGTTTCGACTTCAAGATGTTTGCGGTCATATCCATCTTCATGTAATCCTTTTCCGGGCTGGTCATCGGTTTAGAAATCACCAGATAGCGTTTTCGCGTTACCATGTTTTTGGATTTCTGAATGCGCTCAATTTGACTCATGTAGCCTTCTTTCAACACGCGTTTCGCGTAAGATGAATCCGTCCCCAATTGGTCATTGAACCACATCAAGTAATTCGTTAAATTAATCGGTTGCGCCACTTGCATGATTTGAATTTGTTTTTCACCTGAGTCATTCAAAAACGCTTGATAGGCTTCGAGCACTCGTTCCTTGGAGGCTTCATTCATCAACGATAAATTGACCGAAGATATTTCCAACACTTTGATTAACGTGCGATTCGACGATTCAATGCAGCCGTTCGCAATGTTCATCAATCCAAGTTCGGTACGTGTATCGCCATTGCTACGACTCATCGGTAAGTCCCCTTTCGCATAATAAAACTCTTTCTTTCGCCATTTTGCTTGTAGTTTCCACATTACTTTGTATTGGAGGAGTGACAGGTTTTTTCGAACTGGATGTTTGTTGAGTTGAAAAACGGCGACCAGTAATGTCGGTGCAAATGCAATCAACATCATCTTTTGATCAAGATGTCCCATTTTGTACAGCAGGTAAGAAATAATGATGCCCAAAACCACAAACGGGGATAAGACAAATACATCTTGAAAGGAAATATTGCCGTATAAGTATTTCTTGGTGTCGATATTCAGAGGCAATTCGACTTTTCCAGAAGAGCGCAATCGTTCTTGTCGTTCAAAGTAACCTTCGGAACGCATAGCTATCACATCTTTCTAGGTTAGAGATTCGTTTGAACATAATCGATGACGGGACGAGCAAGTAAAAACAAAACAACGCCAACTACACATAACTTAATGCCGTTCTTGAATTTTGGGGAAGATTGTTCATCTCCAGCCCAGACCCCAATGGCGCAAATCAACAGCCCGATCGCAAAGATGGTAATAAACGTCGCTTGCATGTCGCTAAACAACGTATCTAAAAAACCTTGAATTCTTTCAAACATTTCCTCCACCTCCTAAATCTTGTATTATTCCCACTTTATCAAGTTGCCACAATAAAGGCAAGTTAAATAACCATATTTTACATGGGTACTATATCCTTTTCTATTTAGGTAGTAAGTTCAAGTATTACTTTGATTTCAAGGGTTCTTAATTCAAGAGAATACAAAATATGGGTTAAATAATTTAATTTATAAATAAAAAAAGGTTGAGAAGCATTACCTTCTCAACCACGCTAGTAACTCATCTCGTTTAACTTCCAATTCCGGAGATAACCCTTCATCCTCTTCGACAGCATCTGGATTTTGACGCCTTTCCCGATGTTTTTCAAACCAATCTGGCACGTTCTCTTCTTTTCTCTCGAACCCACCTTTTTGTTCCTGGTCACACAACCATTGCTTCTTGTCCTCTACAGCTTTCGTGAGCCTCGCTTGAATGCTTTTAATCTTGCCAGGTGTCCGWTCAAGGGAATAGTTTAACGCATCTGCATATTGATAATCGCTCAAGATGGATGCATGGCCTAAATAATGATTCGCTATATCTTGTATCTGAATATGGTCATCTATCAATCTCTTTTGATGCTTTTTCAGCACATCTTTGATAACAACCGGAATCTCCAATTGTCCAATGTCTTGATAGATCTTATATTCAGTCTCTTTAAAGTCAGTATCACTAAGGTCAGTATCATTAGTGTTAAAATTTTTAACTTCTTGAAGTAAAGAATTTTGATTTCTTGAAGTTAAATTTTTTAACTTCTGTTGGGGCTCTAAGGATGACGAATTTTCATTCTTCTCTTGTAATTCCAATACATCCTCATTCGTCACCTGTGGTTTCAATAAATAAAGACGATTTGATTGCGATAAACCCATTCGTTTTTCTTCAAGCAACTCAGCCTTTTGCAGTTC
>NZ_JBFUIO010000112.1:0-6245 GCF_056401835.1 Paenisporosarcina sp. P4_D4
GTCCAATATTCATCTGCATTTGTTCCTCTAATCGTTTTTGTTTCTCCTTTAATTTCTCGATTTGTTGTTCGATCGTTAAAATCTTTTCAAAGTTATTCGCCATTGATCTTTCACTCCTATTTTGTTTTATATATAAAAATATTAACATATAAATAAAAATATTCCCATAAGAAATGAAAAATTATGGTACAATAAATCCGAGGACTGAAAGACGAGTGCCCATTTATACACCACTAAAGTGGTGCCCTGGGGTTTGCCTTCGGTCAAAAAGTTTGTCGCCTTCGGATATATAAAACATAAAAGAAAAAGAGGGGAGGGAATTAAGATGAGTTATTACATGCTGCGAGCGAACGTGATCAGTAAAAAAACACAATCAGTAGTAGCAAGTGCCAGCTATCGAAGTGGAACGCCTTTGTATTCAGAACGTGATGAAGAAACCAAAAGCTTTCGAACTCGTGGGGTAGCCCCTGAAGCATTCATCCTAAAACCTGATCACGCCCCCGAATGGACTCTTGACCGTGAAAGATTATGGAATGAAGTCGAGACTAAAGAAAAAGCATGGAATGCCCAACTAGCTCGTGAGATTCTCATTGCTTTGCCACTCGAACTCAATCACGATCAACAAAAGAATCTCGTCAAAACATTTGTTCAAACACACTTTGTGGATGAAGGAATGGTGGCGGACGTCGCCATTCATCGAGATAAAGAACATAACCCACATGCACATATTTTATTGACGGTTCGCCCATTTAAGGAAGACGGTACATGGGGAGATAAGAAGAGAAGAGTATATGAACGAGATGAACACGGAGAAATCAATCGAACAGAAGATGGGAAGAAAATTTTCCAAACGGAATCGTCCACGGATTGGAATGATAGAGAAACATTGGTGAAGTGGAGACTTGCTTATGCAGAGGCCATCAACGACTCTTTCTTAGAGAACGGGATTAACGAAAGCGTATCAGCGCTTTCTTTTGAGGAACAAGGATTGGAGAAGATCGCAGAAGTTCGTTTGGAACGAAATGAATATCAGTTCGTGAAACGATTGGCAGCGCAAGGAAAAGTAGCCTTCACTTTTTATCATCAGCTCAATCAAGAAATACGCCAAACCAATCAAGAAATTGCACGTCTGGAATCCAAAATAGTTTCGCTTGCTGCTCATCAATCTGCACCATCGATTGAGAAACTTCTTCACCAAGAAACGAGTCTCGTGATGAGTCAACTCGAACCTGAATACCAGAAGAGTATTCATTTTTTACAAGGCCGTTTAAAACAAGAGATGCAGTTCACCAATGTTCGTCAGCACTTAGACGGATTGTATCGTTGGAGAGAGCGGACACTCGAACCTAAAGAAACAGAAATGACTGTTACGCATGGCTTGCTTGACGCTGTCAACAGAGCGTATCACACACAAAACCAAGCATTTCTACAGTCCCAAGGTTTTTCATTGGATCGATTCTATGAACAATTTGTTCCTCGACTTGAAGCATACGAGAATCAAGATGGAGTGCGAGAAAAAGAAGCCAAAACACAAGACATGTTACTAGAACATACCGAACGAGTTTATAACGTCTGTTCACTGATTACACATCGCGCGTTCAATCGGATATACCCGGATGTTGCGGAAGAGTTTAAATGGAACGATCGTGTCCTTCTCGCTAAATCTGACATTCTTGAAGCACTAAAACAGAATCGGTTGGAGCAAGTTCCTACTCCTGAAGACGTGTCAGAAGTATTAGCGATTGCAGAAATCAAACAACTGGTCGAAAAAAGCGATACGTTAAGCAATACTGTCCGGATTCAATCGCTAACTCGTAATAAATTGGGTAAAGAAAAAGAGGCGCTTCTGAAAACGCGTGGGGAAGCTGAGAAAGTGTATTCTCTATCCATTAAGTTGAATACGATGCAACAACTTCTCATCCAAAGCAGTCGTAAAGCTGAGTTGGCGAACGAACAACTAGGGGTGCTAATTCGTCATAAGTTTGCAGATGAAAAAGAAAGCACACTTAAAAAGACCGATGCATTGCCACTCCAAGTAAAAGCTGACATTTTGCGCTATTACAAAGATGAGTTGAAGAATGGGTTCATGCCAAATTTAAAAGCCTGTGTACGATTCGCTGCGGTCCAGGAAACGGAACGATCAGCCAAGCAGCAAGCCTATGAAAAAACGCAAGCTCATCCATTTTTCAATCGCTTATCAACCGCGCAGCGAGACATCTCACACTATATTGGGGGACGAGCATCCAGTGAACTGCTTGAACAACTGATTCATCAATCTAGTTCTTCTCACGGTACAAAGCATAGTACACAGCTTTCATCCRAACTAAAGAGAAAAACGAAGAATCAACGCATCCRTCAGCAATTAGATTTAGAAGTCGACTTATAGAAGGGTGGAGGAAGAATGGCGAAACGAAAATTCCGAAAAGGTGCCGGATTACGAATAGCGATGACATTCCTATTAACTCTTCTGATTGGGTATGTTTTATCGGGACTGTTTACGTTATTGAAATTAAAAGGCGACCTCAACAACCGGTTACTCGATGTGCCCGGTACTCTTGATTACGTCATGAATGATGCCGACAATCAAACTAAACTATTAATTCTTCTATTAATGGGCGTCTTCTTCTTTTGGTTTATTTCCAAGATGAACTTGATTGAAAAAACCTATGAAGATGCACATGACTACGGTGTCCATGGATCAGCCCGTTTTACGCTGCCCCAGGAAGTCATGAATGGAAAACAGTTAGCCAAACGCAACAAGTATCACAAAGCGAATCCGACAAAGACGTTTGAGTCGCTTGAAAATGGCTTGATTGTAGGGAAAGTGCCTAATAAAAAGCAAGTGCTCATTATCCCTCGTGAAACGTCCATCGATAACCGCAACGTGTATGTGGTCGGATCCAGTGGGAGTGGGAAAGGTCAATCGTATGTGCTTCCGAACTTGTTAAACAATCGAGAAGAATCGATTATCGTCACGGACCCTAAAGGCGAACTCTATCATGAAACAGCCCAAATCAAGCGTGAACAAGGGTATCAAGTCTATCAAGTTGATTTCATTAACTTTAATGAAGACCATTACAATTTACTTGATTACGTTCTCGACGATCAGGATGCGCAAAGTGTATCTTTAACGATTGCTAAAAACTCCACGAAAGATGGAAAAGAAGACTTTTTCATGGAACGTGCGCAGAAAATGTTAGCTGGATTGATTGTTTACTGCAAAACAGAAAAACAGAATGCCAGCATGAAAGACGTCATTGCAACATTTAATCAAAAAGTGGCACCCGATGAAGATGAATTCCGTGACTGGGTAGAAGATGAATTAAGTCAAGATCATCCAGCGTATCAACTATTAAAAGGGTTAACGACTCTTGGGGGCAACACGCGCGCAAGCGTGACATCATCATTTGCATCACAGGTGAGCATTTTCACGCTAAATAAGATCAGCAAGATGACGAGCATGAGTGATTTTAACTTCCGAGCGTTCCAGGAACAAAAGAGCATCTTATATGTAAAGCTACCCATGGATGACAATCCATTCATGGCCTTAACATCCGTCTTTTTCGACCAATTGATTTCTCAATTTTATAAAATGGCCGATGAAAATCGGGGCAAGTTGAAAATCCCCACGATTTTCTTATTAGATGAGTTTGCGAACATCGGAAAAATCGAGAAATACGGTCGCGTTTTGGCCACTTGTCGAGGGTTAGGGTTATCCATGAACACGATCGTTCAGGATAACGGACAGATTGAAGCGATGTATGGAAAAGAAATGGCCCGTTCTATTTTGTCCAACCATGACACACTCTTATATTTGCGCAGTAAGGACATGGAGACCATCAAGTATTTCTCTCAACTCGCTGGCGAAACGACGGCAAAAGTTCAAACCGGTTCCACCAGTCAAAGTGGAGGCTTCATGAGTGGCAAATCGAGTGCCAGTTCCAGTCAATCCGAACAGTATGTGAAAAAGCCCTTGATTCCAGAAGGAGACTTATCCAATATTTCAAAGGATACCAGCTACTTATTTGTCAGTGGCATGTTCCCAATGAAACTTGAAAAGGCTTGGCAATCCGAAGTGTTTGGAAACTATCTCGACCAATTCAAGCAACATCAACAAGTTGAGGAACCTGAGCGAGTCGTAGAAACACAAATCGCTGCAACAGTAGAAGATGAGCCACTAGCTGATTCTCCTTCATCTGTCAGTGGCGGCACAACCACTCGAATACTCGAGGAAGAATGGTACCAATCGGAACATCTGGATCTAGATTTTGATGAATCTGAGCTGGAACTAAATGAGTCGCTCACTGAAGAAGAGCATGATCTTGAAAAAGAGGACATTCAAAAGCGATTAAAAGAAAAAGAAGTGACCATTCAAAACTTCTTTTAATTCCAGATGGACGATTCGATTAAACCCACACACCAAAAGGAGTGAACTGGATGTATTTGACCATTAGTGAAATTCTCGCAACGGACAAACGGATATTAAGTTTTTATGACCCTGTGCCTTTTGAGGCACTTACATATGATGGTGTTCTCGATTTAGAAGAAAACATCGCAGATTACACGGTAACTTGTTACACACCCATTCGTATTGAAGGCAGGTTAGAGCCTTTATATGAGGCTTGGTATGTACGAAAGGACGTGATTGAATATGTCGAGTAAAGTAGATTTAACTGAAGTATCCAAACGGTTAGAGACGAGCTTAGAAGATTTATTCAAAAATGACCGATTCCAGGACTTGTTGAATGTTATGGCTTCTGGGCATAATTATTCCTTCCATAACGCTTTACTGATCGCTTCTCAATACCCGGATGCGACCATGATCCGCAGTTTCAAGCAATGGCAAGCGCTCGGACGTCACGTCATTAAAGGCGAAAAGAGTATTGATATTCTTGTTCCTACCTTTCAAAAAGAAGTGGAACAGACCGTAGACAAGGAAACCGGTCGTGTCCTTACGGATGAGTATGGCGACCCGCAAGTGAAAGTAAAAGAAACCATCAGTGGCTATGTGTTTGGCAAGGTGTTTGATGTTGCTCAAACCAATGGCCGAGAACTGCCCAATGTTCGAGATTTCGTCCAGAACGATTTGCAGTCGGAAGAATCTTTGAGCGAACTGTATGACCGTTTTGTACAGAACGTAAACACAGACGAGAAGAATCCGTTATCAATCTTAGAAGAACATCATGAACATGAAGCTTATGGTGGGACCTATAATCGCACAACCGATCAAATCGTGATTAATACAGCAGTTTCCAAAACCACGGATGACAAGTTTAGAGTGGTCATTCATGAATATGCGCACGGACTTCTTCATAACAAAGAAAGTGAGATGCATCAATATCCTCGTGGTCATAAGGAAGCACAGGCAGAATCTGCAGCCTACATTGTGTCAAAATATTATGGGCTAGATACCAACCTGACTTCAACCGGTTATATTGCGACATGGGCTCAGGACTTGAATGTCGCCAAACAAGCGATTCGAGAAGTACAGCAAGTATCCAGTCAGATGATTGAACAAATCAATTCCCTACAAAGTGAAAAAATCAACGAGTTTTATCAATCCATCGATCCGTCCAAAGTGAAATCTGAGTTGGAGGAAAAACTTCAGATTGATTTAAACAATTATCCAACCATGCAGTTAGTAGATCCAAAGAACGGATTGGTCTTATTTGCGAAAGTGGAAGAAAATGCTCGTGACAATCAATTCATCCTGCGTACTAATACCAATCGCTTGGTGCCGTTAAGTGACTTGGAAAGCCGGTACCATGTCATCAACGTATTGGAAAACAAAAATGAAATCGTGAAAGAGTTCAAGAAGGTCGAAGATTTCATGAAAGTCACCAAAATTGAAGATGGCAAATATTCGGTGACACTTGAGGGAGGAAAAACGACTGAACGGACATTTGCGAAGAAGATTGAAGGTCAGAAGTTCATTCAGAAGACAGCTATCGATCAGTCCTTAAATACCGAACGATTTCTATCTGTCACTTCTGTGAAAGAAATAAACCATCTACAGACAAAAAATGAAAAACTATTAAATGAACGAGTCGGCAAATATATTAAAGCGAAAAATTTTAAAGCCGAACATCAACACAATATTACGGTAGGGTGGCATTTAATGAAAAATCCATTATTGCAATCCCGAGAGGCATTAGAAAAAAACATTGAGTCCTTAAATCCTCACCACAGTCACACCAAAGAATTAAAAGAAGCAGTGGCAACGAAAGAAAAACAACAAGAATTAG
>NZ_JBFUIO010000113.1:0-6199 GCF_056401835.1 Paenisporosarcina sp. P4_D4
CAGAAGAATTGAAAATAGAAATGGCTTCCTTAAACACTGAAATCCAGCAAATTGCTTATGATAAAATTGCTTCAATTATGGGTCGTTATACTGAAGCGATTGAAGAAAACACTTATCAAATTGAACGCTCACAAGCAATCCAAGCTACGTTAGTAAAAGGTTCTGACGCATACAACAATGAAACAAAGTATCAAACTGAACTATTAAATGAAAACAAAGACCAATTAGAAGCCAAGAGAGCAGAGCTACAAAAGCTTTTATCTACTGAAGACTTAAGCATTCAGCAAGAAAAAGATTATCAGAAAGAGTTGAATGAAACCACTTTAGCGATACTAGGTGCTGAAGACGCAATCAATCAATATCGCTCAAGCATAGCAGACGAGGCAATTGACACCATTAAACGTGCTTATGAAATGCAACGTGACATTGCAACTAAACAAAAAGATGAAGAAATCGAACGACTTGAAGAAATTAATGAAGTACGGATGCAACAATACGATGATGATTTAGACCGATTTGAAGAAGTAATCAATAAAAAATTGCAATTGTTAGATGACCAAGACAATGAGGATCAATACAACAAAGAGTTGTCTAAACTTCAAGATAGTCAATTAGCATTACAAGGAAGAATTAGTTCTCTAAGTCTTTCTGATTCATTAGCTGACCAAGCAACTCGAATGGAACTTGAACAAGAGTTAGCTGACATTACTGAAGAAATTGATGAGAAGAAAAATGGTCGTAAAAACGAACTTCGCAAAAAAGGCTTGAATGACCAATTAGAAGCTTTCAGAAAAGAAACTGAAGCCAAGAAGAAAGCTGAAGAAGACTCTTACGAATACAATAAAAAAAGGCTTGAACGTGAAAAGGCAGACATGGAATATTACTATAACGAATTAATCAATAATGAGGCTTACTTCGCTACTCTTAGACAAAGCATTATTGATGGTAATATTGAGAACGCCAAGAACGGAATCGAAGGATTCTTAGCTGAATTTAAGAGGATGAATCAAACCACAATTTCAGAGCTATCGTTAAGTTGGACTGAACTGTTGAATCTTATTGCTGCTGCAACTGGAAGCTTAGGCGACTTAGGAAGCATTGGGGGTTCAACTGGAGGAACACAACCGAATAAGCAAAAGAAATCGGATTGGGGAGCTTACTTAAATAATAAATATGTAGCTGAAACTTCACATCCTTCACCAACAACTTTAGAAAAACTGAAAAAAGAAAATGCAGCTTTCAGAAGCAAATGGGGATTCCCTGATGGAAGTTACAATGAGTTGAAAAACTATCCAATGACATTCCATGAAGGTGGTATTGTTGGAGGAAGTAGCGACAGTATTGTACAGAAGGCAAATAAATTGTTCAATACAAAAATGAATGAAACGATGGTTAAAGCTGAAATTGGCGAACTATTCATTCCTAAGAAGAATCTAATCGGAGCATTCTTGCCGAACATGCAAAACTTATTGAAGTCAATAACCCCTCCTCCTTTGATTGCTAAAGGCGGAACGAATTATTCACTAAGTCCTGTAATCAATGTAACTGTACAAGGTGGAAGCAAACAGGCTGGACAACAAATAGCCAATGAAACATTTAAAATAATGGATGGAATTATGAGAGATTGGGGCAAATAAGCCTCAGTCTCTTTTTTTTAGAGACAAAGGGGGCAATAATAAATTGTATTGGAATATTGATTTAACAAAACAACCATTAAAACCGTCCTTTTATTTGTGTAAGCCGAATAAAAATACAATAGCAAAAATTAGCGATGCCTACGGTGCTAGCCTTTCCATCAAGTTAAAAGGTATGAATGAATTATTATTCAACATTCCGTATAAAGTTGCAAGAGGAAATAGCATTGTCGCCAATCCTTATATTCATAACATCAAATTCAAATATCTGATTAAACTTGTGTACGGTGAATTTGAATCTTATTTTGTTATCCAACCTCCTAGTGAATCAGATCAAGATGATGTCAATCATATATCCGTTCAATGTCTATCCCTTGAGAATGAATTGAGACGTAGAAAAATACGGAGTTATAAAAAAGAAGCAATTACAATTACAGAAGCATGTGCTGATGTGTTAGATAATACAAATTGGACAATAAACAGGATACCTGAAAGTCTTGGTGGAATACTCGCTTCAAGAAGGTCGTTTGATATTTCAACTAAATCTGTTTTAGAAGCGTTGACTGAAATTGGTGAAAGTTTCAAGGTCATTGCACAGTTTGACACAGTTAATAGGCAAATCAACTTTTACAAAGAAGTTGAAATTGGTGCTAATAAAGGCTTAACTGTGAGCGATCAGAAGTATTTACAGTCATTTCTCAGAGAGAGTGATAGCACAGAATTTTGCACTCACTTAAATGTATATGGGAAAGACAATTTATCCATCAATCGTGTTAGCTTAACAGGTGAATCATACATTGAGGATTTTAGTTACTTCTTATATCCATTTGCAAGAGATGAGCAAAGGACTGTAATTAGTCATTCAGATTACATGAGCGATGAATTGTGTCATGCAATCTTAGATTATCAGGATTTGCTATTTAGCAATAAAGGCAACTTTGACACATTGCTTGATGAAAAGGCTGTAATTGAAGCACAGCTAATCCCAGCACAAAACGCATTAGATGTGTTAGAGATTGATTTACAAGTTATTGCAGACGCAATTGAAGTGCAGAAACAATACGGTGGTAGCACAGACACACTTGATATTGAATTTGCAAATAAAACTGGTGAAGTTAATGCCAAGAAAGATGAAATAAGTGGAATACAAGCACAGCTAAATGCAAAGAATGTAGTCATTTCTGATTTAAGAATTGCCATTTCAAAAGAAAACAACTTCACTCCTGAACTATTATCAGAGTTAATCGAGTTTATTGAAGAAGATGAGTGGTCAGATAGTAATCACTATGACGACCAGATGTTATATGCAGCAGGACTTGAAGAATTTGAAAGAAGAAAATTCCCTCCTATGTCTTTAAGTGTAGATATCATCAACTTCCTTTCAGTCATCACTGAGCAAAATAATTGGAATAAGCTCTCTCTAGGAGACTCCATTAGATTCAAAAAAGAAGAAATGGGTATCGACTTAAAAGCAAATCTAATTGAAGCTACATTTGACTTTGACGGTGACAGTATTAGTGTTGTTGTTTCGAACTTGCTAGAAGTTAATGATATCAAAAGACGGATGATGAGAAGGCTCTACAAGTCTGAAAATGCTGCTGACGTATTAGATATCAACAAAGGCAACTGGAATGACATTGGAGAAAATTTAGAAAAGTATATTGATGAGCAAATTTCAGAAGCACAAGAATCATTGGACAATTTCAATCGTGATTTGCAACGTTCATATGCTGATGGATTTATCACAAAAGCTGAAGCTAATTTCCTTAAACTTAGCCTAAACGAATTAGAAGGTGAAGCGTCTGATTTAATTGAAGTAGCTGTGGCACTTGGAATCACAACTGAAAAGGACACTTTCCTACAATCATTCAATGAGTTGGAAACACTTTTAGGTACATGGATTAATCAGCCTTCTTATCCAATCACAATATTGCTCACTGACAGAGATGCAATCCAATTAAAATTCCAACAAGTACAACAAAACAAAACAATACTTACTGAAAAAATCATGACTGAAAAAGATAAAGTTGTTGCAGATAATGCTAAGACATATGTTGATAATCAAATTATTGAAGTGAATCAAACTACTCAAGAATTATTTGACCAAATCGCTGCATTTTCTGACGATAGCTTAATCACACTAGCTGAAGCAAATATGCTTGAAACCATGTTACTTAGTGTTAAAAAGGAATCAAAAGATTTAGTTGACGTTGCTACAGCACTGGGCATCACTACTGAGAAAACATCTTATGAAAATGCCTTACAATCACTGGAGTCGACATTAAATTCYGCATTCATTAATCAGCCTTTTTATCCTTCTTCTTTAAACTTTCAAGACAAAGAAGATTTAGATTTTACAATTGAAAATGTGCAGAACACCAAATCAATATTAATTAATAAGATTATTGATTTACAGTCACAGGCTGGTAAAGATGCTGATGAAGAAACAAGGAAATCAATACGAAATCCCAATCCTATCTCTAAGCCAACCGTATCAAACGATGGAACAGCTATTGACCATGTTAAGAATAAAGATGGATCAGTAGACATTTCATTTGAGTGGATATTCGTTGAGAATCCAGAAAGTCCAATAAATGGATTCGGTGTATTGGTTTACTCATCTGATTCTGCTACACCTCATGTGCCTAGTCTAACTACTGATTACGTACAACAAGTGGATAAGAAAAGTCGTTCATTCATCTTAACAGGTGTAACTGCTAATAAGTATTATACATTTGGTGTTGTCGCTTATAGAAATGTAGATACATCAATCAACTCAGAAGGAATTATTCGTTCTACAATTGGAACATCTAGCCTGTTCACAGAAAGCCCATATAGACCTGAATCCAACATCAGCTATGAAGGTGATATTTCTGGAACAATTGGTGGAACTCCGTATGACCGTTTCAATCGTAACTCTGAGTCAATTATCATCGGAACTGAAGTTGGAATAAATGGTGTGGTTTCTCCTCGACTCAATTCCGCAGATATTATTATTACAGTAGCCGATATGCTAGTTGGTGCTGACATTAAAATCAATGCAGCCATTCAAAGTATTAAGCAATCAGGTGGAATTGTTAAACTTCAAGAAGGAATCTACAAGTGTGCTAAACCGATAAAAATCCCTTCCAATGTAGCTTTAGTTGGAACAGGGAARTCTACAATCTTGAAACAAGTTATAATTGGCACTCCTATCGGAAAATATCGTGGATTAATTGAAAACGAAAATACAACTACTGGCAATATTAACATCATGATAAAAGATTTAATGATGCAAATGAGCAAAGATGTAATCACTGAGGATAATTCAATGACTGCAATTCGACTATTTAAAGCTCAAGAGTGTGTAATCGCAAACGTTCATATTTTGAATTGTGCCACATTTTCATTAGACGTTTATGAGAGTAGTAGATTATTAGTTACCAATTGCTCATATCATGATTCAAAAGGTGCTTTTAGAGCAGGTTCTAATTCTAATGACATCATTTTCTCAGAGAACATCTTAAACAATATCCAATTCGGTGCTGGAGGAACAGGTTCAATTGAAATTAACGACAACAACTGTAACAATGCAAGTATTATCAATAACAACATAAGTAATTGTTGGTTTGGTATTGTTGCATTTGGTAGCCGACATACAATCAACGGGAATAAGATTAGTGGAGTATACTCGGCAGCTCTCAACCTATCATCAAGTGACAGCCAAGCGATAAATAACACCATCTACAATTGCTCACTTGGAGTAGGGATTAGAGTACGTGGAGAAAGAAATAATGTTTCCTCAAACAGAGTCACCATTACAATGTTAGAAGGAATAGAAGTAGTGACCGATGACCACATCATTGCGAACAATTATGTTTCTGATACCTCTCTTGTAGTGGGAGGCGAACGTAGCAATATTGTAGTAATAGGTGATCGTAACACAATATCAACTAACACTTGTCGCTCAGTTTTACATCAAAGTAAATATGGGATTGAAATTAACAATACAGCAGCTGGAACAATCGTAAAAGATAATGACCTAAGAACATCAGGAAAAACAGGAGCAATTAGTGATGCTGGTGTTGGTACTGTAAACGAAGGTAATATCATCGCATAAAAGGAGTGGTTATATGAAAGTGGTAGACGGGAAGGCGCAGTTTCCTATTAAGAATATTGTGGTGAATTCACTTATTGAAGGCGATGAGTTGGCACAATTACTATATTATGAAGGATTTGTGAGTGACAAGAAAGAGATATATGATGAGTCGGAATTAGCTAAAGCAAAAGACTTCTTAGCAAATAAAAACTTAGAATATACAGTTTCAGATGCACCTACAATAGCAAACGATGCAGACACCTTCAATTTTAATAATAAAGATGAATTAGTTAAATATGTCAACGAAGGCAAATCACCTAAGAAAACAGTCGAGCAATTGGAAGCTGAAGTAAAGTCATTGGAAGATGTTTTATTAACTATGATGTTTAGTGGGGTGCAATGATGATGTTTGAATTTTTATTGAGAGCCTTCTTAGACAAAACTAAAAATGTTGGTGTAGTGCAACTTGAATATGCAGTCACAAGAG
>NZ_JBFUIO010000114.1:0-6126 GCF_056401835.1 Paenisporosarcina sp. P4_D4
CAAACTGTGTTTTACTAATTTAATATACATTAGTTTATAAGTCAATCAACTTTAGGCTTTTCGAAAGGGGATAAAGAGTATGGATCATGCAAAACTACATGTCATATCAACTGGAAGACAGAAGCCAGAGCAATTAGCAGAAATAGCTGGGGCGATCCATCCATATATCGATGCCATCCATATCCGAGAGAAGTCGAAAACAGCCATAGAAATTTACAGATTAGTGAGTTTATTAAAGGACAATAAAGTCCCATTATCTAAAATAATTATCAACGATCGACTAGATGTGGCCTATGTGTCAAAGGTTGGAGGAGTTCAACTCGCCTATCATTCTATACCAGCTGATATTGTGAAAATACGGTTTCCAAGTTTAAGAGTTGGTTGTTCGGTTCATTCAATTGATGAGGCTCAAATTGCACAAGAACAAGGTGCAGATTATGTGATTTTCGGACATGTTTTCCCCACACAATCAAAGCCGGGATTAGTTTCAAAGGGTTTAGAGCAATTAGCCACCGTCTCTCATTCAGTTACTATTCCCGTATTTGCAATAGGCGGTATAAAACCGCTAAACGTTAGGGAAGTAATCGGAGCTGGGGCAAGTGGTATTGCTGTGATGTCAGGAATATTAGAAGCTGATAATCCGTTAGAGGCAGCAAAGGAATATTATCAAAAGCTAACGTCTATCAATTGACTTAATAATTTTCCAGGGAAAAAGGGGGGATTTGATGAGATATCAGTATGACGCAATCGTGGTGGGCGGTGGAGTTATCGGGGGAGCCATCGCTTATAATCTTGCCAAAAGAGGAATTAAGGTACTTTTGTTAGAAAAAGATCGACTTGCGAGTAAATCATCTGGAGCCGCTGCTGGAATGTTGGCCGCTCAAGCAGAATTGGATGGAGTGGGATCACTTTTTCAATTAGCTAGAAAAAGCAGAGCGATGTTTACAAGACTAGCAGATGAAATAAAAGGGACCAGTGGAATAGATATTGAACTCATAAATAAAGGCATGCTAAAGGTTGCCATTAATGAACAGGAACAACAGGAATATAAGAGATTCATTGCAATCCAGAGACAAAGTGGAGATCAAGCTGATTGGCTTACAGCTGAAGAGGTAAGAGAAAAAGAGCCTGCATTATCTCAAGATATTATTGGAGCAATGCTTCTTGATAAAGATGGTCATGTAGAAGCCCCCCAGTTAACTTTAGGGTTATTAAAGTCTGCAGCAGTACTTGGTGTGGTAATAAAGGAATACGTGGAAGTTTATGACTTTCAGTTCACGAAAGAGAGAGTTACAGGCGTTGTGACGAGTGAAGGTGATTTTACCAGTGAAAATGTCATAGTGGCAGGTGGTGCTTGGAGTAAGAGGTTACTTTCAAAAACAGGGATCCAGTTAGAAACCCATCCCGTAAAAGGTGAATGTTTTTCTATCGTAACACATCGTCCATTGCTAACTAGTACGATATTTTCGCATGATTGCTACCTCGTCCCCAAAAAAGGTGGAAGAATAATCGTTGGTGCTACCGTTAAACCAAGAACTTTTAACCCAAAAGTTACGATAGAGGGGATATCCTTTCTGATGGAAAATGCTAAAAAATTGATGCCGTCCATTTTGGAGGCAGAATTGGAGCAGACCTGGGCTGGAATTCGACCACAAACCGCTGACGGGTACCCGTACTTGGGGGAACATCCTGTATATAAAGGGTTATTCATCGCAACAGGACATTTTAGAAATGGAATATTACTTTCTCCAATAACTGGTGAGATTATCTCCGACTTGGTTGAAGGAAAGTCCACATCGGTAAATTTGACACCTTTTCGGGTAGATCGTTTGGTAAAGCAATTAGTTTAAGGGTGGGGTGAAAGAATGAAATTAGTGATTAACGGAGACAAAATCGAAGTCCCAAATACAGTGGAAACAATATCTAACCTGTTGCAGCATTTCGAATTAGAAAAGAAGGTTGTAATCGTTGAATGGAATAACACGATATTGGAAAAAGGATCGCATCAAGAAACCATACTATGTGATGGGGATAAAGTTGAATTAGTACATTTTGTAGGAGGCGGATGACGATGTTGAAAATTGGATCATATGAATTCATGTCAAGATTACTATTAGGTACAGGGAAATATCCAGACTTTGATGTTCAAAAGGAAGCAGTAGAAGTGTCAGGAACAGAGATATTAACGTTCTCTGTTCGTAGGATGAATGTATTCGAGCCAAGCCAACCAAATTTTTTAGAAAAGCTAGATCTTAATAAGTACATATTACTTCCAAATACAGCAGGTGCAAGTACAGCAGCAGAAGCGGTTCGTATTGCTAAATTAGCTAAAGCTTCAGGTCTTTGCGACATGATAAAGGTTGAAGTAATTGGTTGCCAAAAAACATTGTTACCGGACCCAATAGAAACATTAAAGGCATCAGAGGAACTGTTAAAAGAGGGATTTACGGTCCTACCGTATACGTCTGACGATGTTCTCCTAGCTAAACGACTAGAAGAATTGGGGTGTCATGCCATTATGCCAGGTGCATCACCAATTGGTTCCGGCCAAGGGATTATTAATCCGTTAAACCTCAGCTTTATTATTGAGCAAGCAAGTGTACCAGTTATTATCGATGCTGGAATAGGGACTCCATCTGACGCAGCCATTGCCATGGAATTAGGTGCGGATGGAGTGTTACTAAATACTGCAGTTTCAGGAGCAAATGACCCAGTGAAAATGGCGAAGGCAATGAAACTTGCGATTGAAGCGGGTCGTCTAGGATTTGAAGCAGGACGGATTCCGAAAAAGCGATATGCAACTGCGAGTAGCCCTACGGAAGGAATGAGTATGAGTTGAGTGAACGGTATTCACGACAAGAACTCTTCGTTCCAATTGGAGTAGAAGGACAATCAAAAATAGGGGAAAAACATGTGTTAGTAATCGGTGCGGGTGCACTTGGAACGGGAAGTGCAGAAGTGCTTGTGCGTGCAGGTGTTGGCAAGCTGACGATTGTTGATCGTGACTATGTGGAGTGGAGTAATCTCCAACGTCAGCAATTGTATACCGAAAATGATGCGAAGCAACGCATTCCAAAAGCAATTGCAGCGAGAGAACGTTTAGCGCACATAAATTCAGAGGTAGATATTGTTTCACATGTAATGGATGTCTCTGTAGAGGAACTAGTAATGCTTGTTAAAGATGTGGATTTAATCATGGACGCAACTGATAATTTTGATATTCGGATGATAATTAATGATATTTCCCAAAAGTATCAGATTCCCTGGATTTATGGGGCATGTGTTGGAAGCTATGGGATTACATATACGATCCTACCAGGAGAAACCCCTTGTTTACATTGTTTGTTACAAACTGTGCCAATGGAGGGGGTTACTTGTGACACTGTCGGAATAATTAGCCCAGCTGTTCAAATGGTCGTCTCCTTTCAAACAACAGAGGCATTAAAAATTTTAGTAGAAGATTATCAAGCTTTAAGAAAAAAGCTCGTTTCATTTGATTTATGGAAAAATCATCATGCTGCAATTAGCGTCGATAAGATGAAGAAAGAAAGTTGCTTATCTTGCGGTACACACCGTACGTATCCGTATTTAGCTTTTTCAAATCAAACAAAAACCGTCGCATTATGTGGAAGGGATACGGTTCAAATCCGACCACCTGAACCAATGGATAGAAATTTAGAGAGTTTGGCTAACGTCCTTTCGGGACAAGGAAGAAAGGTCTCACAAAATCCATATTTACTTTCTTTTTCAATCGGTAATCACCGCCTTGTTATTTTTAAGGATGGCCGGGTATTAATCCACGGAACAAAAGACATTGCCGAAGCTAGAACTTTATATCATCGCTATTTAGGTTGAGTTTTATTACTGAATGATCTTAAGGGTGTTAATAGAGTGCTTCCAACTGCCTGTGCTACTAGACTTGCAGCATCATCAATAAATTTAGGCGCAATATTAATTTCCATAATATCATCACCTTTCCATACTTATTATTGTACCCAAATTTTACTAACGGGTGCTTTAGTTAAACAAGACCATCATTTCGATGGTCTATTTTTACGTCCAATACATCAAGTAGAATTCGGCCATCCATTGTGAAATGTTACACTTAAACTAACGGGGCAGGATAGTTGAAAAGGAAAGGAAACTAAATTATTGGTAATTCGTAAATAATATAGAAGAACAAAAAGGTTACTAATTTTTTCGGAATGGAGAGATTTAAAGATGGAAGAAAAAGAGTGTCCTAAATGTAATAACAGTCAAATTGAAAAGGGTATTATTCGGTCAGGGAATGCAGTAGTTCATATGTTTTCCTACAACAATCCAAGAAGTCAATCATCACCAATATCCTCATTTTACTGCTCGAATTGTGGGTATGTGTTAGGCTTATATGTTGAGAATCCTAAAAATCTTGGAAAGTGATATTAAAGTATCGGGTGCTTTACTTCAATAAGGAGTGAAGCCTTTTTTCTTATTGAACTAACCGGGGCAGGTTAGTTCAACAGGGAGGTTATTCTCTATCACTCATAGAATAAATATTTTCTTACTACTTTTGGAGGTGAAGTTTGAATGAATCAAGAAGGTATTAGTAAGATAAACCAAGTTGGATGGAATCAATCTGTGTATCAAGCATGGGTTAATCGACATGGTTTACCTAATGAATATGCACAAAAACTAAAAAGAAGCCCTACCCAAGCTGTTTCATACTACATAAAGTATATGGGCGATGTAAGAGACAAAAAGATAGCTAATCTTTTAGGTTCAAAAGGGAATAAAGCTGTATCCTTTGCCTTATTAGGAGCTGACGTAACTGTTGTAGATATCTCAAAAGAAAATAGACGATATGCAGTGGAGTTAGCCAATGAGGCAGAAGTGAACATAAAATATATAGTTTCAGATTTATTAGAAATACCTGAAGAAGACAAGTTAGCAGATTTTGATTTTGTAGTATTAGAACTCGGTGTATTACACTATTTCGTTGACCTAATGCCCCTATTTAAGCTTGTTCATAATTCACTCAAATCAGGTGGGAAATTTATATTAAGGGATTATCATCCCTTTGCATCAAAGTTGGTTAATTTAGAAGGGAATAAAATGATTGCAGATGGCGATTATTTTGAAACAGAATTGGTGGATGTAGATGTTGCTTACAGCATTTTATTATCGGAAAAAGAAAGAGCTAAATTAATTAAAAATAAAATTCGAAGATGGACATTAGGTGAAATAGTAACTTCTATCGCTAAAGCAGAATTAAATATTGAAATCTTAGAAGAAGAATCAGGAATAAGGTGGGCATTTCCTTTCAATTCACCAGAAGGTATAGAGAAGAAAATTCCAGGCCTATTTACTATTATTGCTAATAAGTAAAGCATTTCTTGTTCAACTAACGGGTGCTTTAGTTAAAGATCATAGGGCTGATTATTCAGCCCTTTTTCTTATTGAACTAACGCAGCAGTTTAGTTGAAGAAACACTGAAAAGAAAGGGGCTGTAAAAATGAAATATTTATTATATGAATTGCATTTAGCTCAAAATATGGAGGGCACGAATGATGAAGAATTGGATAAATTAGATAATCAATGGATGGAAAATGCAAAAAAATACAAAGAGGTATTCAATACATTATCTGATAGAGTGCATCAAGATATTTTTAATCGTTTTAACTCTTGGGGGTTTCACGATTATAGACTTATAAAAATTGAAATTGAACATAAAAGTCTCCTTCACTCAAACATTCACTTCACTGTTTCCAGTGACGATGTTTGGATATTGAGTTTTGACAATGTCTCGTTCTTTCAATTTCAACACTTGAATTATGATAATGATAAACCTATTTACAATCGTGAAATAGATGACTGGTTGTATGAAGAATTATTACCAATTAACGAATCAACATTATCATTTGAAGTCATTTTGTCATCAGGAGGAAATATACTATTACACATCCAAGATAAATCGGTTTCGATGAAAAAGTTAAAATAGCTACTGCATTCATGTTCAACTAACGGATGCTTTAGTTAAAGGTCATATGGCTGATTGTCAGCCCTTTTCTTATTGAACAAACGGGGCAGGTTAGTTGAAGAAGGTATTTCAACATTCAATAAAGAATTTGATGTAAGGGGTGAAAACAT
>NZ_JBFUIO010000115.1:0-6083 GCF_056401835.1 Paenisporosarcina sp. P4_D4
CATCTGGCGTGGGAAAATGATTTCCCTTATCGATAAACGCCACCATATGAAGAATTAATAAGGCTTCATCATCCTGGATATCACACTTTTTGTAATGTTGAAAAAAGAGCTGGGAAATGGTTACATTTCCCTGCTCTGTCCACATACGGAGCCGATCTGGCTGTTGCTGTTGCATACCCGAACTCTCCTTTGTACTTATATTATTGATAAAAAACTCAAGTTACGAATTTTAGCTGTTTTCTTTACTTTCCTACATGTCTAGTTCCGAAGCCCAGCTCGCACCTCCGCTTCAGGTACTTATTCGAAAACAGGTTTTCGATTCGTACCTTCCACCGTCGGAGTCGAGCTTGCGTGGGCTTCTGCACTTTTCTTGTTTATGGATATAAACGGTTTAATAAGCGTGGGAACGGAATCGCTTCACGGACGTGTTCTGCTCCACTGATCCATGCTACTGTGCGCTCTAATCCTAGTCCGAATCCTGAGTGTGGCACGGAGCCTTGTTTACGCAGTTCCAAGTACCATGCATATGCTTTTTCATCCAGTTCGTGTTCTGCAAGACGTTGTTTCAATAAATCGTAATCGTGAATACGTTCTGAACCACCGATGATTTCGCCATAGCCTTCAGGTGCAATTAAGTCCGCACATAAAACGACATCATCACGTTCTGGGTGTGGCTGCATATAGAATGGTTTAATACCAATCGGATAATGCGTGATGAATACAGGCTTGTCATAATGTTCAGCAATTGCAGTTTCATGTGGTGAGCCAAAATCATCACCCCATTGAATATCATCAAACCCTTTTTCATTTAAGAATGTGATGGCATCGTCATAAGAAATACGTGGGAAAGGAGCTTGAATATGTTCAAGTTTCGTTACGTCACGATCAAGACGCTCCAACTCCAACTTACAGTTTTTCAGGACTGATTGAACAACGTATGAAACATATTGCTCTTGCACCACAAGATTTTCTTCAAATTCCGTGAAAGCCATTTCCGGCTCGATCATCCAGAATTCAATCAGATGGCGACGTGTTTTTGATTTTTCAGCGCGGAAAGTAGGACCGAATGAGAACACTTTTCCAAGTGCCATAGCAGCCGCTTCCATATAAAGTTGACCTGATTGAGAAAGATATGCATCTTCATCAAAATATTTGGTCTGGAACAATTCAGAAGTTCCTTCAGGAGCAGATCCTGTTAAAATCGGCGGATCTACTTTTGCAAATCCATTTTCATTGAAAAATTCATAAGTTGCACGGATGACTTCATTACGGATTTTCATAATGGCATGTTGTTTACGTGAACGCAACCATAAATGACGGTTATCCATCAAAAATTCAGTTCCATGTTCTTTTGGTGTGATTGGGAAATCTACTGCTTCGTGAATGACTTCGATATCTTTCACTTGAAGTTCAAAGCCAAACGAAGAACGCTCATCTTTAGTAACTTCTCCGACAACGTACATTGACGTTTCCTGTGTTAAAGATTTTGCTTTGATAAATAATTCTTCTGCCACATCTGCCTTAACAACAACGCCTTGTACGAAGCCAGAACCATCGCGTAGTTGCAAGAATGCAATCTTTCCACTTGAACGTTTATTGGCTAACCAAGCACCTAATTTTACTGTTTCGCCTAAGTGTTTTGGCATTTCGTGAATCATAATTTTTTTCATAAATTCCTCCAGAAATTACAGCAAACCATCTTGCCATTTTGATCGTACAAATGTATCTATACGTGACACTGCTTCTTCAAGTAAGTCGAGTGAAGTTGCGTAGGATAATCGAATTGTTGATGGGGCTCCAAAACCAGAACCCGGAATGACCGCTACATTTGCCTCAGTCAGTAGTGCTTCTACAAATGTGTCAACTGAATCATAACCTGTTTTTGATGCTGCTTCAGAAACATCTGGAAATAAATAGAATGCTCCTTGTGGTTTTAATACTTTGAAACCTGGAATAGCTACTATTTGCGGGAAAATAATTTCAAGACGTGATTCAAACGCAGAACGCATTTCTTCTACTGTGTCCTGAGGACCATTATACGCTTCAATTGTAGCGTATTGAGAAGTAGTGACAGGGTTTGATGTGGAATGGCTCGCTAAGTCTGTCATTGCTGTAATGATTTCCTTGTTGCCCGCTGCATAGCCTATACGCCATCCTGTCATGGAATGTGATTTAGACACACCATTGATAATAATCGTACGCTCTTTTGCATCGTCTGAAAGTTGAGCAATGGAAATATGTTTGGCATCTCCATAAATCAATTTTTCATAAATTTCGTCAGATATTATCCAGATGTTCGCTTCTTTACAAACTTCTGCAATTTCCTGCAATTCAGTTTTTGAGTAAATCATCCCGGTTGGGTTACTTGGAGAATTCAAGATAACGGCACGAGTCTTGTCAGTGATTGCTTGTTTAATTTGTTGGGCAGTGATTTTGTATTGTTGTTCAGCTGTACCTTCAATATAAATAGGTACGCCTCCTGCAAGTTTCACTTGTTCTGGATAACTTACCCAATAAGGGATGGGAATGATTACTTCGTCATTTTCATTTAATAGTACTTGGAACAATGTGTATAAAACATGTTTCGCACCAATACCAATCAAAATTTCAGACGGTTGATATGTGATTTGTTGATCACRCTGTAACTTGTTGATAATTGCTTTTTTTAATGCTGGCAAACCGCCTGCTGGTGTATATTTTGTATAACCATCATTCATCGACTTAAATGCCGCATCCAAAATGTTTTGAGGAGTATTATAATCGGGCTCGCCTGCGCCAAGACCAATCACATCAATACCTTGTTCTTTTAATTCCTTTGCTTTTGCTGTAATGGCAAGTGTTGTTGACGGTGTCAATGTCTGAACACGGTTAGCTAATATAGGTTTCATCATCGATTGTCCCCTTTTACATATTCAATATACGTTTCCACCATTTTCCATTTTCAAATAATAAATAAACGTAATTAAGCTTGTCGTTTTCATTTAAAAATGTAATTTCCCATACTGCATGATTTTGTTCCCAGCCAAGTTTAGTATGTAGCACCTCTTTGACTTCAAATTCATCTTGTACAGTTTTAATGGCTTGTTTTTTCGAAATGCCATCTTTCATAAGCACTTCTTCAATTTTTAATTTTTGATTGGAGGAAGGAATAAAAACAGCTTTTTCTTCTCCGTTTTCATCGTTTCCAAGTACAGTAATATATGTATTTGTACTACTGTACACCTGTGAATCTGTCACTTCTGTTAACATTTTCTCACTAATTGCCAATTGTTCAGCATCCTGTTTTGCGCTTCTGAAAGGTTGTCCTGCTTTCCAGATGACAAACAAGCTGATACAAAGAGTTAATGAAAGAATAAATACACTGATAAAAATAAACCATTTTTTCATTTCTGCACCTTACGTTTTATAAATTGTGAAAACGGCTTTCTCATGATTATCTTTTTCAAGTGCCAGGCCAAACATTAAATTTCTTTGTTTCAAAGTGCGATTCAAGGCGTCCACAATTTTATACAAGTCTGATTGATAGTCAACCGTAACTGTTGATATTACTTCAATTCTGCTTTCCATTTTGTAACCCCTACTTTCTTCGCTCATACTTTCTCATTATACCAATTTTCAAGGTCCAAGACCATATCTTCTAGGGATACTTTCTTAACTGGGATATCTGGCAAAGCACTAATAAACTCTTTCCCATAAGATTTCGACTCAATTCTGCGATCGAGGACAATAAATACGCCACGATCGGTTGATGAACGAATTAGACGGCCAAAACCTTGACGGAATCTAAGAATCGCTTCCGGCAATGCCAGTGATGTAAATGAATTGATTCCTTGTTTGGTCAGACGGTCAGCTTGTGTTTTGAATACAGGCTCATCCGGTGAAGAAAACGGCAACCGTACCAAGATGACTGCAGTTAATGCATCTCCCGGTACATCGACACCCTCCCAAAAACTATTCGTACCAAACAATACGGACTTTCGGAACCTCTGGAATGATTTCAATAATTTCATGCGGCTACCTGATGTCATGCCTTGGGCGAATAACATATAATCTTCAAGCAATCCTGTATCTTGAATTAAATCGACTGTTTTTCGCAACATGTCCTGTGATGTGAAGAGCACAAAACATCGGCCTTCCGTAATCAGAACCGTTTGAATGACTGCATCGGCAACTGCTTCGATAAAATCAGATTGTGAGACATGCTGAATATCCGGCATATCATCGACAATGAATAAATTGGCTCCTTGGTAAAAATCTTTTGGCGCAGAGTAATTTTTTATGGACACCGTCTCTGGAAGCCCCAGTTGATTGACGATGAAACGATTATTTCCTGGGACTGATAACGTACCTGACGTCCAGACGATGCCAGCACTGCCTCTCCAATCGTTAAATATTTCATTGACCGCCTGTGTACTGTCAATCGGTTTTTTATACACTTGCAGGCTACCTGGAATGCTTCTGCGATCCATTTCCACCCATACTGAATGTTCTGCAGGAGAAGATAGGAAAATATCGACCCATTCACCTGTCTTGATTTTCATTTCGTTCAACCAATATTGCCATTCGGCAGCAACTAGTTTATCGGCATGTGTTGATTCAAGCTGACTTTTAGACATTCTCTCGAGTAAGTGTTGGGCAATTGTCACCCACCTTTGAAGGTATTGGTAAACTTCATCGAGCAATTCATAATCCAGATCTAAATCTTCGAACAAAATCGTTTGTTTCGAATGAGATTTTGTCGCAGTCTTACGGCGGACACTCTGAATAATGGATTGAATCGCTTCATCAAACTTGTCACTACACCTCATATAAATCCGATCAAGTTCATCGAACGAATAAATCACATCCACCCCATGTTTCTCCAAAACATTGGCGAAAGAAAAGGTTAATTGTTCCTGATCGCGGGTTCCAAGTTGACCAAATACATATTTCCACTGCGTGTATGAAAAGATTCTTTCATCACGTGTATTCGCAGCTTGTACAAATTGATGTGCTTCATCAATAATAAATCCACTGATTTCATTCTTGAGTAATGGTTCCAGCCTATGCCGATCAGTAAAGAGCATGGCATGGTTGGTAATAAGAATATCTGCATGCTGACTTTGAAGCAATGCATATGCATGGAAATCATGGTCATTCACTTCCGTTGTCTTAACGGAAAATGCATTTTTCCGGACTTTGTCGAGGAAAAATTGACCGCCACTTGAAACGTTCAGTTCCCCAACATCACCTGTAGAAGTTCTTGTTAACCAAACTAACAGCTGGCAAATAGCAAACGTTTCATCATAAGATTCGTCTTTTGCACGCAGTAATTCCTCGAAACGGTGCAAGTCGAGATAATGTCTAGCACCTTTCAAAATCGCAACTTGAACACTATTTTTTACAATGGCTTCTAATTTCGGTATTTCAACGTCATATAGTTGCTCCATTAAGTGAGTAGTGTACGTGCTGATTAATACTTTTTTGTTTTGTTGTTTTGCATAGAAGTAACTTGGAATTAAATAACTTAGCGTCTTTCCGAGTCCCGTCGATGCTTCAATGGCCAGTTCATTTTTTTCCTGAAAGGTTTGCCATATGGCATCCATCATCTGAAACTGCCCTTCACGTTCTTTGAAGTCCTGTAACCCTTCTGAAAAATAGAGACGTTTCTGGTTCTTGGTTTCAGGATAGAAAATGGAAGATTCCACTGGACCTTGCATGAAATACTTCTGTCGAAGCGGAATGCCTTTATAAAAATCGTAATTTTCGGATTTGAGCATCTTTCGCTTTCTTTGAAGAGCTTCGAAAAATAAAGCAGAGATGTCGAATTTCATCTGAAAAGATCGTTTATGAATTAGTTCTAGTGTTTGAATCGGCAGTTTTTCAATTTCTTTCATACACTCTATAAATAATTCAGCGGTCGCATAGGCATCATCGTCTGCACGATGGGCATTTGTTAGTTGGATGCCCCGCTCTTGGGTAATATCCTGTAAATTATAACTGAAAGACGTCGGAAACAGTAAGCGTGACAGTTCAACGGTATCCATTTTTTTGCCTTTCCATAAAGGGAATCCCGTACGCTTGAATTCGGCTTGTACAAAAGA
>NZ_JBFUIO010000116.1:0-5951 GCF_056401835.1 Paenisporosarcina sp. P4_D4
GGGTAGGATTGTAAAAACAAGTTTAATTACCAAAATAAAAAATTAAAAGGGATCTATTTAATAATAAACAAAAGGCAGAGCGTTATATAATTTATACATATTTATTATTAAGTGATATTTTATCTCTTTAGGTGTCCATGAAATACAATAATTAAAGTAAATCGACTTAAAGTAAAAAAGGATAAATAAAAAACCATCGATTTTTAAACCTTCAGCAGGAATCAAATATTTTAATAGACAATAAATATCAGTTCTTTAAAGGAGAAATTTTTATGGAATTTACTTGTCCATGTTGTGGCTATAAAACTTTAGAAGAAGAACCACCTGGAACTTTTGAGATATGTGAGATTTGTTATTGGGAAGATGATGATATACAATTCCAAGATCCTGATTTTGAGGGAGGGGCGAATGAAGTTTCTTTAAGACAAGCCCAACAAAACTTCATGAAATTTAGAGCTTGTGATAAGGAAAGTTTAGACGCAGTGAGGATAGCTAAAATCATACAGACATAAAAGATAGAGATTGGAAACCATTGGGATAGTTGCAATACGAGAAGGGAAACTCTTCGATCACATTTCTTCTTCAACTAACGGGTGCTTTACTTCAATAAGGAGTAAAGCATTTTTTCTTCTTCAACTGAAGAGGCAGGTTAGCCGAAGTTAATTATTACTAATTATGAAAATAATAAATATATCTTTATTATCGATTATGTTGTTAATAACAGGGTGTTCAACAGCTACTACTAGTAATGGTACGAATGTAGAAAGTAGCTCAAGTGGTTCATATAAAGCATTACTCTTTGTTAATGGACAGGAATTACAAACAATACGAGAAACAGCTGATGAACAAGGGCTTGTACCAGGGGAACTTATAGGGACTGTTAAAGCTAAAGTTGGGATAGAGGTACCCCCTACAAAGGAACTTACATCAAACTATTTAGAAGAAGGCATTGAAATTTATTCAGTTGAAGGAACTCCAAAAATAGTTCTAGCCAAGAATGAGAATGGAGAGTATCTAGTTTTTGAATAGTTTTTTATTGCACTAACGGGTGCTTTAGTTGAATAAGAAAAAAGAAAAAAGCTAACGTCTGAGAAAAGACGTTAGCTTTCGGTATTTATAGGTATGCTTCGCATGTATCGTTTTAACGCAAATAAGCCACCATTCTTGTAACGCCCAAAACCCTTGATATATAAAGGCTTTAGGCATTTTTTGTTTAGGTGTTAAGGTTATAGAAAGAAGGATTAACGCATATTCTGTGGAACTTATAGAACAAACAGGGCCGGTTAGTTCACCAAATATTGGATTTTCTAATGTAAGATGAGTGGGAAAGTGAAAGGGAGATGTGGAATGGAGTTTATTATAACAATTGGTGTTATTTTGATAGTTATTACATGCCTATCCATAGAAGTTAATATTAAAAAAATAAAGAAATTATTGAACTTTTAAAGCAGTTAGGAGAAAAATAATATCCTTCTTGTTTAATTAACGCAGCAGCTTAAATTGCTCATTTTCTTATTGAACTAACGGGGCAGGTTAGTGGAATAAGTGCTGTGTTTGATTTAGTATTTTAAACAAAGAATTATTAAGAGGTGAGGAGATTGATGAAAGCAGATGATTAGCCTCCTAAAAATAAAAAACACAATTTTAGGAGGCTAATCAAGTGAAGTTTAATTTAATTGATAAAGAAAAATGGGATAGAAACCCGTATTTCGAGCATTATTTAAATCTAAAGTGTACCTTTAGCATAACAGCAAATATAGACATCACAACGTTATTGGAACAGCTTCGTACCAAGGGAATTAAGCTATACCCTACCTTTATTTACATGATCAGCAAGACAGTAAATTCTCATGAAGAATTTAGAACTTGCTTTAATGACGAGGGTGTTCTAGGGTATTGGGATAAAATGATTCCAAGTTATACAATCTTCCACAGTGATAATAAATCATTCTCAAGCATATGGACGGAGTTTTCTAATGAATTTAATGTCTTTTATAAAAACTATCAAAGTGATATAAAGCAATACGCTGAAGTTAAAGGTCTCTTTACAAAAGATAATGAACCCAAAAATTCTTTTCCTATATCTAGTATTCCTTGGGTTAGTTTTACTGGCTTTAACCTAAATATAAATAATGATAGCGACTTTTTATTACCCATCATTACAGGGGGAAAATATTTAAATAAGAAAGATAAAACGTTGTTGCCTATTTCATTACAAGTGCATCATGCTGTTTGTGATGGATATCACGCTAGTACATTTATAGAGGATTTGCAGCAATTAGCTAATAATTGTCATGATTGGCTTCCTTAAAATATGCAAATGAGTGCTCGTTTTAATTTAACTAAGGAGTTGTATTGGCGACTCCTTCTTATTGAACTAACGGGTGCTTTAGTTGAAGATCATCCGGCTACTTAAGCAGCTCTATTTCATATGACTAACAAGGCAGTTTAGTTTAATAAGGGCATGAGGAAAAAACCTGATGTTATATACTAAATGTAGAAATATCCTATAAAGGATACATTAATAGATATCGAATAGGAGTAACCACCTTTGAATTATGTTAGCTTTTGTATTTATCAATTCATTCTATTTTCATCCATTTTTGTTATCAGCTTTTACCAAGATAAATACTTAGGTAAACCATTTACTTCTGTTGATTTAATAGCAATATGTATAAGTTTATTTATCGCAATAATCGTTTACCGAGTAGTAAATAAGATATATAGACGATTCGAGAATATTAGGTTGSRAAATAAGATATTAATTTCAATASCAACTGTWATAWTATCAATCYTGTTTATWGGSTTACTGGAGCAATTGTTYGTTTAGTTTTCTTAYTCAACTAACGGGTGCTTTAGTTTATAAGACTTATAAATATTAGGTGCGAGCACTCAGCCTTTTTGACTGGATGTTTTTGCGTTCGGTATTTACATTTACTTTCTTTTTTTATATTTCCATTCAAGCAATTAGCAGACATTTAGCAACACTTTTAGCGTACATATTACCAAATAAACAATCAAAATTGTGAGTCTGCTAAAACAAGTGCTAAAACGGTGAATATAGTAAGTATTAATCATTAACAAAGCCTGAATTTAGGTGTTTTAAAAAAGCCCATTCATATGCGAATTTGGGCTCTTTTTGTATGTTTAATTTAGATTTTGTACCAGATAACTGAACGGGTTAACCTCGTCCTTTTAAATGTGTTTCATTAATATAGAAACAAACTGTTCAAGTCCTTGGCGATCTTCCTCATGGAATCGATCTTTTTCCGGACTGTCGATGTCTAAAACACCAATTACTTCACCATTTTTAATCATTGGTATTACAATTTCTGATTGGGAAGCCGCGTCACAAGCGATATGTCCTGGAAAAGCGTGTACATCAGGTACAACCATCGTTTCTTTCTTTGCAACTGTCGTTCCACAAACTCCTCGACCAACAGGAATTCTGACACAAGCAGGCAAACCTTGGAAAGGTCCTAAAACAAGCTCTCCTTCATCCATCATATAAAACCCAACCCAATTGATTCGATCGAAAAATTGGTTCAGTAATGCAGAAGCATTGCTTAAATTAGCCATGACATTCGACTCTCCGCTTAGTAAAGCGTCAAGTTGTTTTCCTAACATGTTGTATTGTTGTTCTGTATTTCCTGCATATGCTGCTTTCTCAAACATGAAATCACCTCTTAAAATTAGAAACTTACGAATCAGTATAAACTTTCTCATAATATTGATGCAAATCTTGGACCCTGTGTGCATCGGACCCGAACACAAGAGGAATTCCCATATTTTTTGCAGTTGTTACGTAACGTTGTGGGGGATAGGGTTCCAAACAAAATTCTTTAGCCAGTCCTGCACTGTTGAGGTCCATTTCATAACGATGTTCTTTCATTAATTGTAATGTCGACATAATGAAATCATGGTCATCGACTTTGAATCCATGAGCAAGTTGGAACTTATGAATTAATGTCGGATGGCCAATTCGTTTCGGTTTATATTTTCCTAAATCAGCTAGTATGGAGGACTGGAGAGTTTTGTAATAAAGCTCATAGACTTTTTCAATTGAACCTACTTGCCCTGCAAAATCAATTAATGATTCTGCCGAGAAATCTATACAAGTATATTTATTTTCAAAAAGCAGGAAATGGACAGATAAAATAGAATCATCTAAGGTAGGACCAATTTCATTGAGCATCCGGGCAGTTGCTTTTTCGTATCCTTCAATATAATCGAACTCCAAACCAATGTTGATCGAGATATCGGAAGCGTATTGTTTTTTTAATTGGCGCAGTTTGTTTATATAAGGTTCAAGTGAGTTTACATCCAGGAAACTATCCCTAGTAGGGACCGTATCAATAAATCCTTCAGGAGCAGGTGCATGTTCTGTGAATGAGATGTCGGTAAAGCCGTTCTTTATCGCTTTTTCTATATATAATTCAAATTCATCTTTTGTTCCATGGGGGCAAAAAGGACTGTGAATATGCGCATCTCTTTTCATTAATATAGGCACCTCCAACGTGTAAATCGGACATTTTACATAATTTCGGCAAAATTCTTCGATTTTCGGCAACATTAACGATTGTTTCATGGTAGTATTACATATATAAACTGGCATAGACCGTGATTTTGGAACAGGGGGCTTACGATGACTAAGTATATCATCATTGCAATCATCGTACTAATTGCATTAATTGTAGTCGGATTTATGATCCGTMGTAAACATAACAGTGAAATTGAAAGACTTGAACATGAAAAACATCAAATTCAAAACAAACCAATATTAGAAGAAATGACGAAAGTTAAGCAGCTGAATATGAATGGTCAAACGGAAGAACTGTTTGAAAGCTGGCGAAACAGTTGGACGCAAGTTATGGATGTCCATATGCCGAAAATCGATTCATTGCTGTTTGATGCTGAAGATAGTATTGATAAATTCCGTTTCAAACGTGCTACAGCGATAGAAAAAGAAATTCAAGAACGTATTCAGCAAAGTGATGAACAAATGTCCCGAATTTTAAAAGAGCTTGAGCAACTGATTGGAAGCGAAGAGAAAAACCGAGTGGAAATGGATAGCTTGAAAGAGCAATATCGTGCAGCGCGTAAAACTTTACTCGCGCATCAACATTCTTTCGGAGCGGCGGCTGTACCACTTGAGAAGAAATTGGAGCAATTCGGTCCTCAATTTGAAGAATATGATCGACTAACTGAAAACGGCAATTATTTGCAAGCACGTGAAATTGTCATTGGACTTGATCAGGAAGCCCAGCATGTATTTAACTTATTGCAAGATATTCCTTCGCTGTTAACAGACGTACAAAACAAGATTCCCTCAAGTATTCATGATCTCCGTAGTGGACAACGTGAAATGGAAGAACAATCCTATTATTTAGAGCATCTTGAAATGACGGATCAATTGGACAAATTGGATGAAGAATTGGTACTAATGAAAGAATCAATCATTCAGCTTGAGATTGAAGACGCGAAAATTCGTATTGAGCAAATGAAGGATGAAATTGAAGCGTTCTATGACATGCTGGAAAAAGAAGTAATGGCAAAACGTTATGTTGATAAACATCGTCACCCTACTGAGCGTCGATTGGCTGAAGTTACGTCCATTACACGTCAAACAAGTGATGAAGCTGCATATGTTCAACAAAGTTATCGTTTACCAGAGAAAGAAGCAGAAATTCCTCTTGTTTGTCTGAAGCAAATCGAAACCTTGCAAAAACGTTATGATTTACTTGCACAACGAGCAAGTGAAGATCAATTAGCTTATTCAAGCCTTCAGGATGAACTTACACTGATTTCGACTGATTTGGAAAGCTTATATGAAGAGCAAGATCGTTTCTCTAATAGCCTGAAAAATTTACGTATTGATGAAAACCGGGCTCGAACCAATTTAGATGAACTGAAGCGTTTGTTGCATGAAACCGACCGTATGGTACATAAAG
>NZ_JBFUIO010000117.1:0-5920 GCF_056401835.1 Paenisporosarcina sp. P4_D4
GTCTTTCATTGCCTGAAATGAAAATAAGTAACTTGTTAATTGAAAACTATATTACATTTATTGGCGTACCATCGTATAAAGAAGTGATGGATATATCTGAAAGACTTAGATTCGACTGGAAAATAGAAGGCGAAAAAACAATATATGTAGAGTATTTCGGCTTATATACTGAAGAGACAACAGATGGTGATTACTTATATGAATACCATAATAAAACAAAAAGAAAAATTATGCTTTGCAAACAAAATGACGTTCCACTTATTGAACTATACCCATACGATTTAAAAAACAATTTTAACGGATTGCTAAATAAGTTTAAAGAACACGGAATTGAATTGATCTTAAAACAAGTTTCATAAAAATAAATATGCAATAAATCAAGAAGTGTCTTTAATTAGACGCTTCTTTTTTATTTTCTAAGAAAGGAGCAAKTAAATGGCGAATTCACCAAACGGACTTGGAAATGCAATTGAGCTTAAGGTGATTTTAGGACTGAACGATAAACCTTCCCAAGACAATTTAAATGCACAAATTGCCCAACTCCAAAAGAAATTAGATCAAGTTAAGATTGATATAAAAATTGATCCAAAGGCTATTTCAGCACTGGAGCGTTTAGCGACCCTAGACTTCTCTAAACTGACAAAAGAGTTTAAAAGCGTAGAAAAAGAAGCTAAGGAAATGGCTACAGTTAGTGCAGATGAAATAACTAAGGCGATGAAAATAGCTTCTGATAAGCTCGGAATGGCTTTTAAAAGTGCCATAAAAGGCAGTATTACAGATGTTGACGCACTCAAAAAAGAGTTAAACGGTCTTAATGCAACCATTAAAGTTGATTATGATATTGTTAATGGAAAAAAAGAGTTAAATAAGCTAAAAGCCTCAATTGAAAAAGAAGGTAAAAATGAAACAATTGAGTTTGAAAAAGTTATTAGGCAACTAACGCCTGATAAAACAGACTTCGTATGGATGCCAAAAGTTATACAAGAAACAGACAAACAGCTATCTAACGCAGCTAAAAGCAGTAATGAATTAATTGCTAAAATGAACAAGCTATTATCAGAAGGTAAGATTACAACCAATCAATTCACTGAGTTAGCAAATTCTATAAAAAATGCAGTTGGAACAAGTGGCTTTAGTAGAGCTAATCAACAACTTAATGAAATGGTAGCTGCAACCAAGAGTGCTAATAAGGAATTAATCAACAGAGAACAGATTGAGAAACGCCTAATTGCTAATCAACAAGCTATCCAAAAACAAGTATTAGCTGTTGAGAAGACAATGAAAACTAACGCAAAAACTGTTGATATGAATCAAGCGAATGAGCTATTAGTAAATTATCAGAAACTGAATCCTGCATCTAAAGATTTCAAGCAGAATCTATTTGATATTAATACTCAATTTACTCGAATGAAAACTGTGGCAGCAGAGGCTTCCCGTAGTTCAATGGGAATCATGGATAGTTTCCGTGTTGCGATGGAGAAATTTCCAATTTGGATTAATTTGCTAGTTCAAGTAAAACCTTCCTAATTCGGTGGATACCTCAATTATGAGACAATACCGAGCAAGGCGTGAGCCGTGTGTAACGACTATCGAAAACACATCTTTAAGATGGAAGTGAGTAGAGTAGGAATCAAGCGATTTCGAAACGGAAGGCAGTCATATTGACTGAAGATATAGTCTAATCTCATAGGCGACTATGAGCGGTTCATCAAATGAACGGGTATGAATTAGCGATTCATATCGAATACCAATGGGCAGCATCAACTTTATTCTACGGGGCTTTTAGAACAGCAAATGAATTCATGAGTATTATAGTAGACATTGATACGAAAATGACAGACCTTGCAAAAGTTATGTCGGAGGGTACGGATTTTGAAGCTTTATTTGACAGAGCAACACTATCTGCTGAAAAGTTTGGTCAGTCAATTAGTCAAGTATTAGATTCTTACACTGAGTTTGCACGACAAGGATTCAAAGGTGAAGAGTTAGGAACACTTGCAGATGCTGGACTTGTAGCTTCCAACGTAGGTGACATCACTGCACAAAAAGCATCTGAATACATGACAGCTTCATTAATCCAATGGAAAATGGACGCTAAAGATGCTATGGGTATTATTGATTCGTGGAATGAAATTTCAAATAAATATGCGACCACAACTGAGAAACTTGCTCAGGGTCAAGCTAGAGCTGGTGCGACAGCACGAGCAATGGGATTAGATTTTGATCAGTTAAATGCAATTGTAGGAACAGTAACAGCGTCTACCAAACAATCAGGTAATGAAATTGGTAACTTTGTAAAAGCAGTCCTTCCTCGTTTAGTTGGAAAGCCAGCACAAGACGCATTAGGTTCATTAGGAGTTAGCTTAACGGATAACAAAGGAAATCTACGTGACATTATCCAAGTTTACACTGAGGTTGCGGAAAAGGTTAAAGGTATATCCGATACAGAACGTATAGCAGTAGTTGAAGGTTTAGCGGGCAAGTACCATATCAGTAGGATGCAATCCTTGCTTGATGATTTAGGATCAGCAGATTCAATGTACAGAAGTATGTACGAGTCATCAGTAAACTCAGCAGGATCAGCTAATGAAGAAAACGAACGTTACATGGAATCCCTGCAAGCCCGTATCAACCTTGCTCGTGTAGAAGTTGAGAAATTAGCTTTAGCATTTGGAGACGCATTCCTTACTGAAGGTATGATTCAAGGAATACAAGTGTTTGGAGAAGTCCTAGGAGATATCACAAAATTCGTAGATAAATTCGGTGTTCTTCCTGCGTTATTTGGAGCAACGGGTGTTGCAATGTTCTTGTTATCTTCTCGATTTAAAGCTTTGACAGGCTCAATAGGAACAACAACTGTTRGCTTATTAGGATTTAAGGGTGCGGCACAAGCATCAGCTACAGCATCAACATTAGCAGCAGGAGCAACAAGAGTATTCAGTACAGCCTTAAAAGGCTTATTAGCTTCTACTGGTGTGGGTATTGCATTAGTCGCATTAGGATACGCAACTRAAGCATTTGTCGGCAGCATGGGCAGACAACGTGAAATGCAAGAATCCATTAATCAAGAGAATCGTGAACTTGCAGACTCATATTTAAGTAATAAAGATACAGTCAATTCATTAGTTGAAGAATACGGCAAGCTTGAAGAAGCAATGAAAAAAGGGAAGCCTGATACTGCTACTCAAGAGAAATACTACAGTGTTCAAAATGAATTAGCTCAGATTATGCCTAGCCTTGTTAAAGGTGAAGATTCTTATGGGAATAAACTTCTTGGAAACGCAGATTTAATCGAGAGTCGCATTAGATTAATCGAACGTCAAATTGAAGCCGAAAAAGCATTAACAGATGCTCAAAAAACTAAAGCCGACGCAGAGAAACTTGAAGAGTCAAAGAAATCKGCTAAAGGTAATAAAGCAATCGCTGATGCTAAAGCTACTGAATTCGGCAATAAAGCTGGAAATATCTTAACAGGATTCGCATACAAAGAAGAGATTAAAAACCTTGAGGATATGCAAAAAGCTCTTGAGCACTTTGAGAATGTTAAACGTAAACTTATAGATGGTGGAAGTGATAAAAACTCCCCGAAAGTTCTTGAGGTTCAGGACACAATAGATGACCTAACTAAAATAACTGATCAATATTTAACTTATCAAAATAAAGCAGAATCAGCAGAGCTTTATGTTGCTACTAAAGCTACTGAAAGTGCAGAAAAACGTATTGAAGCAAACGAAAAAATTTCACAGTCTTCCAGAGATTTAGCTAAAGGAATTTTATACGACGCTACTTTGATGGCTAAGTCAATGAAAGAATCTGAAAGCATCGCAACTATTTTCGATGGAATTGATTCGAAAGGTTTCGAGAAAAACTTAAATGATGCAACTGACGCTATATCGACTTTTGTTAATTCTTCTAGTGACGATTTTGAAACACAGAAGGAAAATTTAGAACAAGTCGGACAAAAGCTAAAAGAAACATTGTTACTTAATGCTAAGGACTCCAAAGGCAATGCTTTAAGCAGCGAATCTGCACAGTATAAAAACATTGAGAAATCCATTGATGCTTATATTGGAAAGCTAATACTTCAAGAATCACAAGTTAGACAAGTTGCTGATGCTCAAGGAATTTCTATTGAACAAGCAAGAAATCAAAATTTAATCAATGGTGATTTAGAAGACGGTACAGCAGAACTCAATGAAGAACTGCAAAAATATTTAGCCAATTTGCAAGAGTTGAAATCAGTAGAAGAACAACTAGTCGGTGTATCATCGGCTCAACTTTCTGAAACTAATGACCTTATCTTCCTATATGACACTTTAGCGAATAAAGTTAATTTAACAGCACAAGAAGAAGGATTCCTTGCAGACGCAAAAGAAAAACTCCTCGCATTGTATCCAGAGTATTTCCAAGTAAGAGAAAATGGAATTGTTGCATCTGAAAATGAAATATACATGCTTAAGGCTGAAACTAAAGCTAATGAGCAATTGATGGAAGTCATTAAACTTGCTAAAGATGGCAAATTAAACGCAGAACAAACAATGACGTATAACTCAGCTATGGGTACTAAAGCTCGACTTGATAATGCTAAACAAGAATTAATCGCATTGTCTAAATTGGTTCAAGCTTACAATAAATTCTCACAAAATGCTGTTGCTGAAGCAGAAAGATTAAATCGTTCGGCTCAAGGTAACATGAGTGAAGATGCTTTCATTAAGGCTCAGAAATTTGCAGGTTTTGCTCGTGAACAATCTAATGCAACGATTGATTTAACTCGTGAGATTAACTCTCTAGTGTCAGAGATGAATGGTTATACTGGTTCAACACTCGATTCTTATGAAGCTACACAAAAAGCTGAGAAAGCTTCTAAATCCGCAAACAAAACAACAAAAGAGTCCATTTACGTTTCAGATAAATATAAACAAGCACTAGAGAAAATTAACTTAGAGATTGAGAAACAACAGGCATTACAAGCTAAATTTCCTGACTACTCTAAACAACATCGAGATTCTTTACAAAAGGAAATCAAACTACAAAAAGACAAAACGAAAATTCTACAACAACAAGCAAACGAATTAGAGAGACAGATTAAATCAGGAAAAATTGCAGCTACA
This sequence comes from Paenisporosarcina sp. P4_D4, assembly GCF_056401835.1. NCBI lineage: Bacteria > Bacillati > Bacillota > Bacilli > Caryophanales > Caryophanaceae > Paenisporosarcina > Paenisporosarcina sp. P4_D4. The sequence goes on from NZ_JBFUIO010000117.1 coordinate 5,112, forward strand.
GGTATGGTATCAACTAGCTCTTCTTCTGCTACTTCTACTCAGAGGCTTTCAGGCTGGACAGGTAAACGGACTGGAGAATTAGGCGACTCTCGTGGTGGAGGGACTCGTAAACATCGTGGTGTAGATATCGCACAACCATTAGGAACAAGATTAGATGCAAATGTGTCTGGTAAAGTAATTGCTTCAGGCAATGCTGCTAAAAATGGATACGACTCCTCATACGGTAATTTAGTTGTTGTTCAAGACGACAGTGGAGTTAAACATCTATATGCTCATCTTGATAAAGCGATGGCTAAACTAGGATCGACTATTACTGCTGGTATGCAGATTGGGACAATAGGCTCTACAGGTGGTTCTACTGGAAGTCACTTGCATTATGAGGCTACTAAAAATGGTCAGATTATCGAGCCTAGTGGATATATTGCTGATGCTCAACGTGGTGTTAAGTCAACAAGCACATCAGGATCAACTAGTGTAGCAAATACTCAACAAGCGATTGACCAAGCAAAATCAGATTTAATAGGTATTCAAGGTGACATTGCAAATGTACAGCAATTAATCTCCCAGTTAGAGTTAGATGCAGTCAATTCACGACTAGCTGAATTTGAAAACTCACGAGAGAAATACCAACGTGTGTTGGATTATGAAAACGCCAAACTTGAGACATTGGATAATACCTCTCAACGCTATGTTGCTACACTTGAAAGACAAGCAAAATTCTTAGAATATAAACAGGATGCGAATAAACAAGAATTAAGATACATCAATGGCACAATCGCACGAGGAAAATTGTCAGCAGCAGGTATGGC
>NZ_JBFUIO010000118.1:0-5910 GCF_056401835.1 Paenisporosarcina sp. P4_D4
CTTTGTTTATTGTACTGAAGAAGCAGCTTGTCATTGAGTGCCCTACTCTGCTTCATATTTATGATAGTAATATAATACATCTTCTACATATTCATCACTGCGATTGTACATGTAAATAGCATGTTCAAGATCACCATTTGCTGCTCCATTACTTGCTAAATAGTTCGCTGCACTAAATATAGCGTCATCTAGCTGATATGGGTCTGCTTTCCCATCCTCATTGGCGTCAATACCATATCCACCATATTCGGCAATGACATCTGGGTTTGTTTTATCTTCTTTTGATATATCCCCTTTTCCTTGACCCGAACAACTAGGATGCTGCCATCCTACAAATGTACACGGCATAAACTGCATATGTCCTTCAGCTCCTACAGGAGATAGTAGAGGATCCATGGTAGAGAATTTCGTTTCAATACGATGATGTGCTGCCAACAGCGTCCATGGAACTTTATATTCCTTCGCTGCTTCCTTGTAAATCGGTATATATTCTTCAGGAATGTCCATATCCATTATCTTTTTGGGTGCATCTTGTATCGATTCAGTCAGTGTGTGGACGATTGGAATTCTTTGTAAATCTCCCCAGTACACACTAGTTAACACAAACAGAGTCATTGTAATGGGAACCATAAGTATGATTAACAATCCTCGTGTAACTGCAGACAATCGTTTCATTTTCTTTCGTTTTTTCATACATTCGCATCCCGTTTTTTTCATCATTTTATCACAGATGGTAGGACACCGTCACTTCAATTTAGTTTGTGGTCTATCTTTTTGACAAATATCATATTGCTTGCATTTACAATATTTTATTCTTTTTGTAGACTGAGAGCAAAGGAGTGAGAAAAATATGTGGCAAGATTTCAAGAAATTCGCGTTAAAAGGAAATGTTATGGACTTAGCAGTAGCGGTTGTAATCGGGGCAGCCTTCGGTAAAATCGTCTCTTCCCTCGTTGCAGATATTATAACTCCATTGATCGGCGTATTAATGGGTGGTATTGATTTTACAGGAATTATTATTCCAGTCGGCGATGCAGAAGTGATGATCGGAAACTTCATCCAATCCATCGTAGACTTTCTCATTGTTGCCTTTGCCATCTTTATGGTCATCCGTATCCTGATGAAATTCCAGCGCAAAAAAGAAGCAGTGATTGAGGATGTCCCAGTAATAGATGCAAAAGAAGCTTTGCTTACTGAAATTCGCGACTTATTGAAAAACCAAAAAAATGATCAGTAACAAATGAATCGGATACTTTAATATTGGTGATTCCTATTAAATTTAATAAAATGAAAGGCAATAACATCTTTTAAATATCAAATATGTTATTGCCTTTTTTGATTTCTTAGAGGGTTTTGTTTGTCTTGATATTTACAAAGTTAAAATAGTATTTACAAAGTTAAAATAGTTTGTCCTCTTCTTATAAGAAGGAATTGAAAATCATTTGTCGAATACCTAATAAAAAGAAGGAGGACACAACTTTGAATGAAAATCAGAAATTGTTAATTAATGAACTTGTGCAAGAGCAAGAAATCACCAAAGATAATTCTGATGAGATGATAGTTGAGATATTAAATGATTCATGGTATGAAGCTTCGGTTGGTTATGACCCTAAATTCCTTGGTGATGATTATGAGGTTCCACATCCGACTTTTCGAAGTGATGAACAAGATATTGCCCTTCTAAAAGACGGAAGCAAGGTGCTTCATTACACTCATTTTTCGATAGTCATGAGTAAGTCACGCCGTTTAGCATATTATACGGTGGTAAATATTAATGGAAACCAATTGAGAAGTATTCAACGGAATGATAAATGGTATCTGGATCCTCGTATCGAAATAGAATACCAGTGTGGTCCTGAATTATATAAAAATAATCCACTTGATCGAGGACATCTAGTCCGCCGCAGAGATCCAATTTGGGGAGATGCAGTGGAAAAGGCGAATAAGGATACATTTCATTTCACAAATTGTGCTCCCCAACATAGCGATTTAAATCAAAAAATCTGGTTGGATCTTGAGAATTATATTTTAGATAATGCTGAAAACTGGAATCTGAAAGTGACAGTGTTTACTGGACCAGTTTTTAGGGAGGACGACATTGTTTACAGAGGTGTTAAAATACCTTCAGAGTTTTGGAAAATCGCTGTTATGGTTAAGGAAGATGGTAGCCTTTCTGCAACTGCTTATTTACAGACTCAAAAAGATCTTATTGAGAATTTGGAATTTACCTACGGTGAATATAAAACATATCAAGTTCCAATATCAGGAATTGAAACAATTACTGGTCTTAATTTTGGGTGTTTACGTAATTACGACCCAATTAATCCATTAGAATCACATGTGATTGAGGTACCAGAGGATATAAAATTATAGACATAACCTAATTAATAGAACATAAAAGACCCTAGTGATATTTTCATCACTGGGGTCTATCTATATATTTAAGTTCTTCTATATGACAGTGGAAATATTAATCAGATTTAATCTGATAATAATTTGTAAAGTACATATCCAACTATTAATACAATTATTAATATTCCTGTTCCTTTCCAACCTAAATCACCAACTAAATCTGTTATATTTCCATTTTCACCTCGATTTAATCCATCCCTTAATGCACCATGCGGATTTTTTTTAAGTTCTTCTTGCCTTAATCTCTCTCTTTTTTCTTTTGGAGTTTCTTGTCGATTATTCAAACTAAACACCCCTTTGAATACTGTATTTTCTTATATCTTGGTTATACCTTCTTCCACTAACCTGCCTCGTTAATTGAATAAGAAAAAGGCTTTTCATATATCCAATCCACTTTTTTGATTAGTATGATAGAACCATCTTATTGTATTCATTGCGAAGTATTTAACTTAATACTCCATAAGAAAAAACCTGCCCAGTAGAGGCAGCAATCTTAGGAATCTAGTATTACAACCCTTTCATCATTGTCTGGGTAAATTGCGTGAAATACAGGAGTTCCTGGTTCGTACTCTTCATCATTTCCCCAAAATATCGTTAACCATTCTTCAAAATTACTTAATACTTTTACCATTTTATTTGACATCTGACTAATAAATACTACTCTATAATCATAGTTTGGAATACCATCTTCACATAAGAATACCCAGTGATTGTTAGAAGTTTCACCTGCATCAAACATTGTAAAAGACACAAGACGAGTGGATACTATACTTTCATTGGTTTCTACTATTAATACTTCATTTGGGATGTCAGGAATTATCCTATTCATTTTGCAAATATCACTACAAGGAGATTCTTTACTAACACCTCCTATTGGTTCACAATCCAATAAGAAAATACCATTGGAAAACTTCTGAAGAAATTCAACAAAGGATATAGGGAGTTGATATCCAAGCTTTTTTTCGTATGCTCCAATCATTTCATCTGTTGCAACATCAAACCTATCAACCTCAGGATATCTTTCATTGAATTGTTCAATAAACTCATTAATAAACATACTATCACTCTCCACTAGTATACTTTTTCAATACAATTGATCAATACTCCTTATTAAACTAAACTGCTCCGTTAGTTGAAGAAGCTATTTATAAAATTCTCCTAATTCCTTTTCTATTTCTTCGTTAGAACACTCAGTTTCATTTTCCTTATTTCTACCACCAGAAAAAACAATCCAAGACCAAATAACAAAAACACTTAAAACTAAAACAACAGTCATAGCATTTTTCTAAAAGATTGGAAAAATAACATCCAACAAGAAAATTAATAATACGATTATCGCGAGAATAGTAAACTCTTTTTTATCGAAATTTTTATCTTCGCTGTATTGTTGTTTAATACTCCTATATTTACCCTGCACCTTTTTTTGTAAATGTTTTTTATCTTTCCCCATCCCTAGTCTCCTAAATGTTTTATGTTCACTAATTTAATTCTTTTATAAACATTAGACCATCATCTCGTTACATGAAGCACTAAAAAAGAGCTGTCTCTGCAGTTCACTGATCTTAAAATAAAGCACCCGTTAGTTGAGGAATAACCACTAACTCTAATTTWATTATTAAACATAGCTTGTAAAATAAATTCCGAACCTATAGCCAATAATGAATATAATAAAAGTTGAATCAAACTTGATTTATTTTTTTCAGAAGAAATAAAGTTTACTAAGATTACTATCTCTGCAGAAATTACAACTCCCCAGAATACAGAACCACTAAAAATAACAATCGCTATTGCGAATCCTAAAATAGTAAAAACTGTTTTTTTACTCTTCCTTCAGACATCAAATTCCCCATTTCTATAATTCTATTGATTTCGCCCATAAAATCCGTCGTTTAGTTTTACCGTATTTTAACAAATTAAACCTTGTAACCTTGTTCAACTAAACTGCCCCGTTAGTTCAATAAAAAATAGTTTAATTAGAATCTYTATCTCGTTCCTTTAAATAATTTTCATATGCCTGTTGGACTTTATCTTTTTTTGGAGAWATAGATAAAATACTTTTATGTAGGTCATTTAGTAAATACAATCCTCTAAATATACAACCAACAACTATTCCAAAAGCAATGACACCGCCTATWAGTGGTCCCATWGTAAGTAAAACAAATCCTAAAATCGTACTCAAAACTATTGAAAGAAGCAAATACACATTAACCCTCCATTCCATTCATCTTTTGAAAGCCTAACGCTTTGCATACCTAACTCTTCAACTAACCTGTCCGTTAGTAAACTATCAATATGTCTTATTTCGATAGAATTGGCAATATTTCCTTTAACGATACTTTTTTKAGGRGGAACAAAATTACTACTGTCAAAAGCATGGGAAGCATTTGAATCTGATAAAAGGATTGAAGGCTTATCGGCTCCAATTGTCATTACTTATTGAATATTTTAAGGATATTGAAATAACAACTCTGGACACAATTCAATTRAAAGAATACCTTGCGATTTCAGGGAAGCATTTAAAACCATTTCTTGTGAAATTCCCTTGGCTTTTCAATCAAAAACCAATCAATTGAGTGTGCAGTTGTTGGCATCGATTTCTTACGACGGATTCTAATCTTTTCGTGATTTGTATAGTGAGGATAAATCACAGTAGACTTCATACCTTTTACATTGGAATATTTAATGCTATCAATCTCATCTCAAAAAACTTTATTCCCTTGCAGGTCAAATACAACCCCTTTATCATCCCAATAATATCCCTTACCCTCTTTTCTTTTTCTCCAAAGGTAAATAGAATATCCTAAAAAAACAAATGAAAATAATACCCCGATTTAGAGCCACTTCAACCAAAAAACAGAGCCACTTATGCCATGAGGAGGGCACTGAAAAAGTCTATTTAAAGAGAAAAAGGTGCTAGTACCACCCATAATTCGGATGATATCTAGCACCTTTTTTATTTTTCACTCTTCATGATAATCTTCATTTACAACTGTAAACTGATCAATGGTTTCACATATATATATTAAAGCTGTATTGTTAATAAAATACGTCTTAGATATTATAGATTTGTAAATGATCTATTAAATAAACATTAAGGACTTTAAATCTAGCATTCACAGTAGGTTGACATAACACCCCGATTGGGAAGAGGAACAGCATCTCCTCTAAAATAGGCAACGGTGATATTACTTGTTCATATCCGGTAGCCATCAAGAACTTAGGCGCCCAGCCCCCACAATGTAGAAATCTTTTTAAGGTTGGCGGAGTATTCTTTTTCCATACGGGGGAACTATACCACAATGTGGAGATTGGGATTCGGCGTAGGGAGTTTCGCTTTAGAAACAGTTAGGAGTCCATCCCTGCTCATTATTATCGGTAATCCACAACCATACATATTTACATAAGAAAAGCGAAGTGACTAGTCACTTCGCTCTTCTCTCTTAAATATAATGTTACATGTGTTTTTTTGGGGGTGGGGATTAATGCATAGTCCTATAG
>NZ_JBFUIO010000119.1:0-5799 GCF_056401835.1 Paenisporosarcina sp. P4_D4
GTTGGGTTATTTATTTTTTCAATGTTCAGGGAAAGTGCAAAAATATTATTTGCAAGGTAACCCAAAGGAATATTTGAGGAAATCGTTTGCAAATCTTCAACTGAAGTCGTTTGTTCTTTCAAATTGTTCAATGCCTCTTGTAAATTTACTGTTTCAAAATTGGATGAATCTACTTTTTCGGTGTCATTGGCAAAGGCCGGAAAAGAAGTTGAAGCTACTAATCCTGTTGCTAGCAATGCTGCACTGATTTTTTGGAATTTTTTCAATGTGTGCCACCCCTTGTAAAATGCGTACGCTTTCACGTCATCAAACTATTCGATGCCATATCTAATTTTTTAGGGGGTACAAAAAAAGCTGCGTAAAATCTTTTCGATTTTACGCAGCTTACTGTTAAATTCTGAAATTATTGCTTACGATTTTTGTATCGTCCGGCCATTACTACTCCAACCGTCACCAATGCAATCATAATCCAGCCTACGTACGGGTTAGCATCAAAGAAATCGTGTAAGAACGGTTCATGTGTAATCATTCTTGCTGCCGTGAATGCCAAAACAGCAGATCCGATATAAATGATAATTGGGTATTTATCTATCAGTTTCACGAAGAGCGTACTTCCCCAGACCATAATTGGAATACTGATAATCAAACCAATTACAACTAATAAAAAGCTATGGTTTGAAGCATTTGCTGCACCAGCAACTGCTAATACATTGTCTAACCCCATAATTGTATCTGCAACGATTATTGTACCGATAGCTGACATTAAGGTCTTAGATGCTTTATGATCACCAGCATCCCCATCTTCAACTAACAATTTATAAGCTATCCAGATTAAAATAAGCCCCCCCACAAGTTGCAAGCCAGGAATTTTCAAAATCCATACAATGGCAAGTGTCGCAAGAACTCGAATCACTACAGCTCCAGCTGTTCCCCACATGATGGCTTTTCTTCGGTGATGAATGGGCAAGTTTTTCGCAGACATCCCAATAACGATGGCATTGTCTCCTGCTAAAACTAAGTCAATCATAATGATTGATAGTAGAGCTACTAAAAATTCAACTGTAAAAATATCCATAACGATCTCCTTTAATAAATATTTTTGAAAACAAAAAGACCCCTGCCTTATAAAAAGGCAAAGGTCTTGCTAAGCACATTATGTAAATGGCTATCATAACCGATGGTGTATACCATGTAATGACGACTATGAAATAGGTTTCCCTATAGCTACTCCCCTTTGACAACAGTCAAAAGTATATTAAGTTTTCATGTACAATAATTATAACATATTGAACGGAGTTGTAAACTAACACTACTTTATCTGAATATGATAAGACTGTTCTTTTTTATGAAGCTGATAAAAAGCAATCATACTTGGCAGGGATTCGATAAAATCCGCACATCGAATTCCACTGTCCTTCAAGATACCTTTCGCAACTGTCGTATCGAACTGAGCGTTCCATGTCAAATAGTCCAATGTTTCTTTTTCAACACCCAAGCTTTTTCTCAGTACTTTCAATTGCATACCCATTTTTGCAAGCGCCAGAGGTATTCGTCCTTTTGGCCATTTTCCGGTTACATGCCAAACCATCTGTCGGTATACTTCTTCCACTGGGTGAGGTTTTGGATCCGTTAAATGAATGGTCTTACCTATAGCACCTACATCCTCACTGCAATATACCACTGCTTTAATAACAAAATCGATTGGTACAACATTTATCAATGATTGAGACTTGCCGATGTAAGGGATCACTGGAAGCTTCCTTAGGTTATCAATCATATTGATGAAGAAATAGGGACCGTCGAATTTTATTGTTTCCCCTGAAATGGAATGTCCCCGTACGATGCCTGGACGGATAATCGTTGTCGGGACTAAAGACTTCATTTTTTCAACCAGAACTTCCGCTTCAAATTTCGTTTCTTCATAATAATTTTTAAACGCCTTAGGACGAATCAATTCATCTTCACGTAGTAGACCTTCTCTGCTCCCTGCTACATATGCCGTACTGAAATATATATACCTCGTTAAGTTCGGTAACGTTTTTACAAAATCATTTACGTGATACGTACCGTGGACATTTACTTTCCACGCGGTATCTCTAGCAACAGCCAAGTCATAGATTGCAGCTAAATGCCACACCGTGTTTACTTCTCTACAAAGTGTTTCAAGTTCCTCGGTAGCAATATCCAAACCTGGATATGTGATATCCCCTTCTACTAATTTAATCATTACATTAGGAGAATCTTTCATAATTTCCTGGGAAATTTCTTTAGCGAGTTTCATTTGAGTAGATAAGACCAATGTGTATATCGTCTCTACTTTGTTTTGGGATATCAACTCTTGTATAATCTGCCGTGCAATGAATCCAGGAAATCCAGTAATTAATGGAATTTGCATATATTCTCCTCCGAAACTCTTAATAATTGAATAGTACGAAAATTAACAACAAAAAACAACGTCTATTTATTAATAGACGTTGTCTGTTCAAGATATCGGTTCTTTTGCACTTCGACGTGTTTCACGATCAAATAAACTATAAATTACTGGAATGACATACAGCGTCAGCAATGTCGAACTGATCAGACCACCGATTACGACAATACCCATAGGTTGATTAATCTCAGTTCCTTCACCTATCCCAATCGCTAGTGGCAACAAACCAAGAATCGTGGTTAGCGCGGTCATTAATATCGGTCTCACTCGATCACGTGCTGAGGAAACAATTGAATCATAAGAATTATATCCTTCTTTTTTGCGTTGATTGATAAAATCGACCAGCATAATCCCGTTATTAACTACAATACCTACAAGCACTAATAAGCCAATTACTGCTGTAATACTGACTGGAGTCTGAGTGATAAACAACCCCAGTGCTACTCCGATAATCATCAGTGGGACTGAGAACATGATGACAAATGGATATTTGAACGATTCAAACTGTGCAGCCATAACAATATAGACAAGTACAATTGCAAGAATGACTGCCAACAACATATCATTAATGGCATTCTCGAATAATTCACGGTCACCACCGAACTTAATATCAACCTCTTCTGGCAAGTTTAATTTTTCAATTGCCTCGTCAACTTGATCGGACATTTCACCTAAAGTATAAGACGATTCATATTTTAGCTTAAAGCTGACCGAAGCTGCTTGGTCAATTCGACGAATGGAAACAGGACCTTCGGCAATTTCTATTTCTGCCACTTCCTGCAATTCAATAAATTGACCTGAAGGTGTTCGCAATTTCAGTTTCTTCAATTGCTGAATGCTGCTACGGTATTTTTCATCATATTTTACATATACACCATAAACATCTTCATTTTCTGAAATAATTTGTGTAGCAAAATCGCCTCGCGTCACACTGTTCACCGTTTGGGCAATTTGTGCAGGTGCCAGTCCATATTCGGTTGCTGCATCTTTATTCAAGGACACTTGCACTTCATCTATTTTCTCATCTAAATCATTCGTGATTTCTGTAATTGAATCAAATTCACTTAAAGTGCCTTGAATATCAGAAACGGCTTTTTCTAAACGTTTGTCATCCGTATCTGTTACGGAAAATGATAATGAATTTGGTGTGGAGCCAGCAGCAGTTTGTAAATTAAAACTTACTTCTGCCTCATCCCCTACGTCTTTCAATACTTTTGGTTGTACTTCATCCACAAATTCAAATACAGAACGCTCACGTTTATCTAAAGGAATGAGCTTGATATATACTTCCGCTCTATTCGATTCTGAAGTTCCTCGAGATTGGCCTTGTTGTGTTCCGCCAACGAGACTCACATATACCTCCACATCTTTTTCTTTGTTTAATTGATTTTCTATTTTTTTCACTACTGCTTTTGTTGCTTTTACAGAAGATCCATTATCTAACTCGACATTGACACTAACGAATCCTTCATCAGTAGCCGGTAAAAACTCGGTTCCCACTTGGAACATCCCATAAGTTGCAATTATTAGCATGATTGAAGTGATAATCAATACCATTAATCGATGTCCTAGAGCCCATTTAACCGAGCGTTCAAAATTATTATATGATTTTGAACGTCGACGTTTTGCTTCGAAGTCGCCTCTAGGTTTTTTCATCATTCTACTTGCAAGCATCGGAATGACGGTAAGTGCCACTACCAAAGAAGCAATTAAACTAAAGGAAATGGTTAAGGCAAACTCAGTGAAAATTTGGCCAATTAAACCTGTGATAAAGATAACAGGAACGAACACAGCAACAGTTGTTAAAGTTGATGCTATAATTGCCCCTGCCACTTCCTTTGTTCCCTCAGAAGCAGCAGTTTTAGAGTCTTTCCCCATACCGAGATGACGTTCGATGTTTTCGATGACCACTATTGCATTATCTACCAACATCCCAATACCAAGTGCAAGTGCACCCAACGTCATGATATTTAGAGCAAAATCAGCAAAATACATTAGCACGAACGTTACGATGACTGAATACGGAATAGCAATTCCAATGATAATTGGACTCTTTATTCCGCGTAAAAAAACAAAAAGTACAAGCATGGCGAAGAGTCCACCAAATATGAGCGAAGAACCAATGTTTCCGATGGCTAACTTCACATAATCACCTTGGTCAAACAAAATATCCGCTTCTACCCCTTTATACTCATCCTTCTTTAAAAGTTCATCTAAAGATTCTTTTAACGAGGTTGAAACATCTGCTGTATTGGCTCCAGATTCTTGCAGTACTGACATCAAAACCGCGGGTTCATCATTCGCACGAGTTTCAGTTGAGGTTTCTTGTTCTGCCAACTCAACCGTTGCTACGTCTGCAACGGTTATGTTCTTACCGTCCATAGGATTGACAGTCACCACTAAATTCTTTATATCTTCGACATTTGTCAGTGTACTGACAATACGTGTAGTCAGTTGCTTTCCATCTTGTGTTTCGATTGGATCACCAGGAAACGAAACATTATTTGCTTGAATCAACTGCACGATGTCAGATTGCGCTAGTCCTTTAGCTTCAAGCTTTTGTTGATCCAATAAAATTTGTACTTCTTCAACTAACGCCCCTGAAACATTGACACTCGCTACGCCGTCTGTACGTCGCAGTTCTTTTTCCAGTTGTTCTGCGATGATTCGGACGTCTCCCTCATTTTCAGGAGCACGAAGTGATAACTGAATGATAGGAAACTGTGCTGGGTCAAATTTCAAAAAGCGAGGTTTTTGAGAATCGTCAGGTACTGGAGTTTGATCGATACGCTGCATGATATCGTTTTGTATATCATCAATATTGGTTGACCAATCAAATTGCAATACAATAATATTGACGCCTTCTTGCGAAGTAGATTGCAATGTTTTTATCCCCGGTAAAGTTGACAAACTTGATTCAAGTGGCTTTGTCACTTTTTCACTGACTTCTGTCGGGCTCGCCCCTGGATAACTTGTAACTACCACACCAATAGGAGGGTTCAATTCAGGAATTAACGTAACTGGTATTTTGAAGTACGATACTAAACCTAAGATAATAACCAAAAACATAATGACTGTTGTAAAAACGGGACGTTTTATCGAAAAATCGCTGATTTTCATTTCATAATTTCCTCTCCTGCAAAAACTTCTCTCTCTATCATATTCGTTACGCCCACTTACTTCAAACGTGAATCGTGTAAAACTTTATTCGGAAACGTGATTGACAATATTTCTATATTAATTCACTAATAAATGGTGTTAGCTGCGTCCTTAATTATCGGTTGTAAACGATAACATATTTTTTCTATAGTCTCTGTCATGTAATGTTGTTGATTGTAAGGGAATTTGCGATACTCCTGCGGCTAATC
>NZ_JBFUIO010000120.1:0-5555 GCF_056401835.1 Paenisporosarcina sp. P4_D4
GTACAAGGTTCATCATGTTTGGAAATAATATAGGGAAAATATACAATAATAATTGCACAAAAAGCGTCAAATACATATTCTTCAATAAAACATTTAATATTATTGATAATAGTATTGTAAAAATGGAAATCAAAATCATATAAAGTATAGATATACCTAGGTATTGGTATATTGGATAAACTTCAAAAATACCATCAAAGATAGCAATCGGGAAGGAAGGGTTACCAAATCCCTTAAAATAAATTAACGGTAGACTGCAAACAAATAACTCTAGAAGAAATATTCCTACTATGAGCATTAATGAGATACATTTAGCTATTACATACTTATCAAACGTGATTGGATATCCCTTAATTAAAGATGTATGTTGGAAGTCCTCAATCATGATTCCACATGAATACATACACATGAAAACAAACCAGACTGAACCTAGTACTCCAAATAGATAAGCAAGAAATGRAAAGAAAGATAATGAATCTATGGAAAACGACATTCCGGTTTTCTTAATAGATTGATAAAACACTCGATCTAATTGATTTTCTACTTTTGTAGGTAGATAAATCGCAACACGATCAAAGCCCTCCATATCAAATGAGTTAGCTCTTAAATCTGCAAGGTCTATAGCTGTATCTACAAATAATTCTGGTCGTTCCATTGTTAGTGACATGCTTTGCTTAGCTACATATTGACGTTGAAGTGCTAAATTCTTATATAAGTCACTGCCATTTCCTTCATCAGTTGCGTCTACATTTTGAAATTTACTCAACGCTAAAGAAAGCGATTGAGTTTCTCCAGATATTTCTTTATCTTTGTTTCCTAAATCCTCAGTTTTCACAAATAACATCAAGCCAAAAATAACTACTGCTACGAAAATACAAGCAAAAATATTTTTTTTATTTGATTTCTCTAGGATTAAACAAGTTTTAAAAATGTTCCACATTGGCATCCCTCAACTTCTAATCTCAGTATTTAATATGTATCCACAGATAACACAAATATTTGAAACTAGCTCAAATATCTTAAAGTTCCTAACCTATATTACCTCCCTATTCTATGAAATATAGTATCGGTAACTAGAAAATTTTAACATAAATATATGTAACATTCATACCCTAAATTTCAAAATATTGGGACGTTTTTTAGTATTAAACTAAAAGAAACCATTTTGACAAAAATCAAAATGGTTTCTTCTATATAAAAAATAGTATTAAAAAAGAATTTTGAAGGTTACTTAGACTTAACAGAGTAGTTTCTAATTCACATTTACCTATAATATGAACTATTTTTCCCATGAGCACTACTCTTAAATCTTCCATTAACACCTTGTCATCTGGTGAAACATGTAATATATGTCACTGCCTGATTAAGTTAAACTTCACATAATGATGCTTGCTTTTCTGCAAGCTCTATTTCGAAACCAAGATCTTGCAACATTAAATAGTCTTTATTCTCCGCTTGACCTTCTGTCGTTAAATAGTCGCCAACGAAAATACTGTTTGCTGCATATAGACCCAATGGTTGGAGTGAACCAAGATTCACCTCGCGACCACCTGAAATACGAATCTCTTTTGTTGGATTCATAAAACGGAACAGTGCCAGTACCTTCAAGCAATAGCGAGGGTTCAGTTCGTTTGTACCTTCCAGTTTTGTACCATCAATCGCATGCAGGAAATTTACTGGTATCGAATCCGCATCCAGGCGGCGAAGTGCACGTGTAATATCAACTACATCTTCCTTCGTTTCTTTCATACCAACTATTGCTCCTGAACATGGAGAGATACCATGTTTTTTCACAATTTCCACCGTATTCACACGATCTGCATATGTATGTGAAGTCGTGATGTAATCGTGATGGCGTTCAGATGTATTTAAGTTATGATTATAGCGATCGACACCAGCATTTTTCAGCTGCTCGGCTTGTTCTTCTCTTAAAAGTCCTAAGCAAGCACATACTTTCAATCCGTATTTCTCTTTAATTTCTTCTACTGCCTCACTGACAACATTTACGTCTTTACGTGTTGGACCACGGCCACTTGCAACGATACAAAATGTACCGATTTGATTTTCAAATGCATGCTTAGCACCTGCCAATATTTCTTCTTTTGATATAAACGGATATTTTTCGATTGGTGCAGTTGATTTTGACGATTGTGAACAATAACCGCAGTCCTCTGGGCAATAGCCACTTTTCGCATTCATAATCATATTTAATTTCACTTTTTTCCCGTAATAATGCTTACGGATTGTAAAAGCACCATGCAGTAGGGGTAGTAGTTCATCATCGTCCGTTGTTAAAATTTCCATTGCCTCTTCATTTGTTATTTCTTTACCGTCAATGACTTCCTGAGCTAATGTTTGCCAGTTCATTTTGTGTGCCTCTTTTCGTTGAATGTATTGTTTTCAAAAATGGATATATACGAGTAGCTATTAAACTCGTAAAAATAGCAAGTGCAATGTCAACACCTACCGTATTTAACAGCCCTACTGCCAGTACATGTGATAGGTTAGTTGGTACGTCCAGCCAAAGATTTAATGCCAGGTAAAGATAAGGTACACCAATCGCATAAATGACAGCAGTTCCAATCAAATTCGCAACAATAAAGTGTTTGCGTGTAGGTTGCTCGACGCGTTCAATGATGAAGCCGATCACATATGCACCTACAACGAAGCCAATTAAATAACCAAATGTCGGTTGTAATACATACATAATACCTCCGCCTTGAGTAAAGACAGGAAGTCCCGCTAAACCGACGAGGACATAAACCAACTGACTTTGAAGACCTCGCTTACTTCCTAATAATGAACCTGCTAAATACACGACAATAATTTGCAGTGTAAAGGGCACAACGGGTAACGGAATTTTAATAAAAGCGCCAATTGCGGTCATTGCAGCAAAAACCGCAACAAGGGTAAGCGATAAAGTTCGTGAGTTTTTCAATTTATATTCCCCTGTCTTTGAAAAATTGTTCGATAACTACTCTCGTTGTCCCAATCATCCATTCGATTTCATCTTCTGAAATGACATAAGGTGGCATGAAATAAATAATATTACCGAGCGGACGGATCAGGAGCCCTTTCTCTAGTGCACGCTGATAAATTTGATAGCCGATTCGCTCTTCACTTGGGAATGACGACTTCGTCTCTTTATTTGCAACTAATTCAATTGCCCCAACGAAGCCAGTTTGACGATATTCACCTACATAAGGTAAATGTTCAAATGCTCTTTTTGCTAATTTTTTTAACAATTCTTGTTTGGCTACTAACTTTGTCAACACTTGTTCTTCTTCAAAAATGGCCAATACTTCCTGTGCTACACGTAGTGCGAGTGGGTTACCTGAATAACTATGCGAATGTAAAAATGCCTTCATCGTTCCGTAGTCGTCATAAAAGGCGTTAAATATCTCATTCGTTGTCAATACAGCAGAAAGCGGTAAATAACCACCCGTAATGCCTTTGGATAAACATAAAAAATCCGGTGTAATATCAGCTTGCTCGCATGCAAAGAATGTACCAGTACGGCCAAACCCGACCGCCACCTCATCAGCTATTAGATGCACATCATATTCATCGCATAATGCCCTTAATTTTTCCAGAAAAACAGGCGGATACATTTTCATTCCTGCTGCCGCTTGAATTAACGGTTCAATAATGGCAGCAGAAATCGTATCGGCATATTGCTTCAATTGTTCTTCTACATACTGTGTACAAGGAGCGCTACAGGTCGTTGGTGATTCGCCAAAAGGACAGCGAAAACAATCCGGTCCCTGTGTATGTACAACGTTTAATAACAGAGGAGCAAATACTTCGTTGTATAAACCGACTCCTCCAACGGACAAGGCACCGAGTGTTTCGCCATGATAGGCATTTGTAAATGCTAAAAACCGTTTTTTCTTCGGCTGATTCGTTTGTGCACGGTACTGAAAGCTCATTTTTAGCGCGACCTCAATGGCGGCGGATCCGTTATCGGCAAAAAACACTTTTTCCAAACCTTTTGGTGTCAGTGCAACGAGTTTCTCAGCCACATGTATCGCAGGCTCATGGGTAAAGTTCGCAAAAATAACGTGCTCTAATTTTTGTGCTTGTTCAGCTAAAGCCTTGCTAATACGCGGATTCGCATGGCCAAATAAATTGACCCACCATGAGGAAACTGCATCTAAATAGCGATTTCCTTGATTGTCGTACAACCACACCCCTTTGCCATGGTCTATCACAATCGGTGGAAAGGATTCATAGTCTTTCATTTGTGAGCAAGGATGCCAAATATGTTTAAGGTCACGAGCTTGAAGTTCTTTATATGTCATCGGTCAACAACCTTTCAAAGACCGATTCATCATCAAAGCTTTCAATCGTACGATTCGCCTCAATTACCACGTATGGAACACCGGTAAATCGACGTATTGTGTCGATATTGTTTTTTTCTAATGCACTCTGCTCGAATTGGTTGAACACAATACCTAGTAATTCGATATTACGTGCCTTCAGCGCATTTACAGATAACAAAGTGTGATTGATTGTGCCGAGCTTCGTATTTGCTACGAGTATGACAGGTAGTGCTGATTGCTGGATAACATCTAACAATGTCAAAGTAGTATCCGAATGAAGTGGCACATATAGTCCTCCAGCCCCCTCACAAATAACTGTGTCATATTCTAATTTTAACTTTTCAATCGCTTTAAGCAGCCTGTCTTCTTTTATAGTTTCCCCTTCAAGTTCCGCCGAAAAATGCGGTGATGCAGGTGTCGAAAAAGAGTATGTATTCAGTGCCTCTTGAGCTAAGGGATGTAAGCTATATTCTAAATAACTTGTTGTGTCCTGATAATAATAGCGACCTTTATCCATGACTTCACCCGTTTGTACAGGTTTGTAAGGTATTACTCTATGTCCCTGCATTTGGAGATGACGCATGAATACTGTTGTGATAAACGTTTTTCCAACATCTGTATCAGTACCTACCACCCAAAAATGTTGCAATGTAATTCCCTCATTTTCTTATTATCTTAAAGATTAACCTAAAAAACACTTGTGTTAACCTATTCAATTAATAGGTTAACACAAGTCAAGTTTGAATTAAAAGATTTATGAAATAATTGAATCAAATTACATATTACGTACTTATAAAAAATCATTGGAAAACAAAAAAATTGGATGATTTTTCAAATAACAAGGGAGAAAATACCCAATTATTTAACCGAAAGATAAAGGAAAATCGAATTTTTGCTATCGAGAAAGCGATCTTTGAGTTTATGTTTTCTACTAACCTGAAGGCTGCTGAAGGAGTTTTATCAGAAGTACTTTTTAAATATAAAAAAGCAACGTCTTAAATGACGTTGCTCCAGCTGGGAGAAAAAGAATATTAATCAATATAAAAGTATAACAATTCGCATTCTTATCTATTGCACTCTATCGTAAAATTTTATGGTCGGCTAATTCTTTCGCTTTCCGCGGACGAAACGCTAGCCTCCTCGGCTCAGCTGTCTATGACAGCTGAGCCTGTGGGGTCTAGCTTATTTCGTTTTTCCGCTGGAGTCTTCAGAAATTGCCGACCATCCTACTAA
>NZ_JBFUIO010000121.1:0-5514 GCF_056401835.1 Paenisporosarcina sp. P4_D4
AAAATATGGAACTTTAGTTGGGAATATATCGCGTTTAGTTGGAAAATTTGAACCTTTAGTTGGAGACGCTGTTGTCGTGTAACCACGCTATATTCAAGGGGGTTACTTAAAGATATCTCAGCATAAAAATTTCATTAGTAACTAGAAATAATTTCATATCTTTTCAGCAATTGAACATGATAGAATAGAGTGAATTCTCAGATGTTCTGGGAGTATTGAGTTTGAGGAGTGACCAAATGTGTTTACATCAGTTGATAAAGTAGTTGAATACATATATTCCATGGATCAGAAAACGGAGCGAAATGGTCGACTAAGTCGTATCACTTCCATCCTGGCGGTCCTCGGGAATCCACATAAAGGATTCCGTTCTGTTCACATTGCAGGGTCAAACGGCAAAGGTTCAACTTTGAATGCTCTTAAAGAAATATTAATTGCTGAAGGCCTCCAAGTCGGAAGCTTCATATCTCCTCACCTTGAAAAAGTAAACGAACGCATCATGATGAATGATGTAATGATCACAGACGAACAATTTATCCAATATATGAACGATATCTATCCACTTCTGCAAAAAGGTCAAGTTGGAGAAGGCTCGAACTTCTTCGAAATTTTGACGGTCATTGCATTTATGTACTATAACGACATGAAAGTGGATATTGCCTTAATTGAAACAGGGATTGGCGGGAAATTCGATTCAACGAACGTGCTGACACCACTGCTATCAATTTTAACGTCCATTTCGCTTGATCATACGCAAATCTTAGGCGACACCCTTGAAGCCATCGCTGAAGAAAAAGCGGGAATCATCAAACCACTCGTTCCGGTGATCAGTGCAGTGAAAGACAAACAGGCTGTTGCGGTTATCGAACAGAAGGCCGAATTGGAACAAGCGCCAATTTACCAATTATATAAAGATTTTCTTATTGGAAATGTAACTCAGGAAATAAATCAACAAAGTTTTTCTTATCAATTAAACGGTGAAAAAATGGTAGATATATCCCTGAAAATGATGGGGCATCACCAAGTTGAAAATGCGTCGCTTGCCATTACAGCTGCGTTGTTTTTGAACAAACATCACGGTTTTACCATTTCTGAAGAGAGTATCCGCCATGGTCTAATCACCTCTAGCTGGGCCGCGCGTTTTGAAGAAGTTTTACCTAACGTCATCATAGACGGAGCACATAATCCGGCAGGTATGGAAGTGCTTATTCAAACCATTCAGCAACGCTACGCGACAAAAAATATTCACGTCGTCTTTACCGCACTTCAAGATAAAGACATTGCATCCGTGCTTCATATGCTGGATGAAATTTCAGCAAGCATTACTGTCACAGAAATTCATGTGAAAAATGCGGCAGCTGGAAAAGATATTTTTGAAGCGACAAAGCATCCAGAAAAACAATTGATCTTGAACTGGCATGAGGCACTCGAGCAGACTCTAGTAAAAGTAGACGAGTCAAATGTTGTTCTAGTAACCGGCTCGCTATACTTCATGTCGCTTGCTCGTCCTTATTTAAAACAAAAAGCACAAACGAAAGTACTTTAATATGTGACCCTGCCTTTATTATGAAGGTGGGGTTCTTTTCTCGTTTATAGAAAGGAGATGTAATTATGATTCCGAAGTTTAATGAATACAAAGAACGTTTTCAAATGGAAAGCAAAAACACAATTGAGCCAGGGCTGGATGCAATCCGTAATGCATTAGAAAAAGTAGGAAACCCTCACTTGAAACTCAAATTCGTCCATGTTGCAGGGACGAACGGCAAAGGTTCGACCATCAGCATGATGAATAGTATGCTTCAGGCACACGGAGTAAAAACGGGATGTTTTTATTCGCCTTGCTTCATGGATGTACATGATCAAATTCAGCTGAATGGGGAGTATATTTCACCAATTGACTTGAGTGAGGCTTTTAGTCTTGCAAAAGAAGCGGGACTCAGCGGAATGCTGACGGATTTTGAATTATTAACAGTTCTTGCATTTCTGGCATTCGAACAATTTCAACCTGATGTTGTACTGTTGGAAACGGGGATGGGGGGCAGGTTTGATAGCACGAATGTCATTACTCCACTCATTTCAGTCATTCCGAGTATTGCAATTGAGCATGAACAATTTCTAGGAAACTCAATTGAAGAAGTGGCTTCTCATAAAGCGGGAATCATTAAACCAGGTCGTCCAGTTGTCATTGGTCCAATGGAAGAGCCTGCTGAACAAGTACTTATAGAAGAAGCAAATGAAGGCAATTCTCCACTTTGGAAAATAAATAAAGATTTCACTTTATTGAATGGATTGTACCAAGACAATGAAGGTCATGTATTCACGAATATGATTGTTCCACTCAAAGGTTCCCATCAAGTAAATAATGCAGCGCTTGCGATTCGAGCTGTACTCCATGTAGCCAATTCGCTCCAAGTAGAAGTGGAAGAAGAAACCCTTCGAAATGGGTTGAGTAAAACATTTATTCCAGTACGATTTGAAAAAATTACAGATCATTTATATTTCGATGGAGCACATAATCCGGCAAGTGCTCGTGCTCTCGTTGAAACTGTGAAAGAATACTTTCCAGATACACCCATTCATTTTTATTTAGGCATGATAAAAGGAAAAGATGCCAAAAAAATATTGCGTATTTATGAAGAAATTTCATCAAAATTTACTTTTGTGGATTTCGAAGATGAGCGCGCAATGTCCGCAATCAGTTTGTCGAAAATGAGCGAATCGACTAACGTAACAATGACGAAAGACCTACTAGAATCATTGCGAATTACAATTTCGGAAAAACAAGTGACTATAGTATCGGGTTCGCTCTATCTCTTGTCTAGCTTGCGTTTGGAGGCTATTCAAGTGTTTAAAATTATTTGAATATTAAAGATGACAAAACTTTCTAATTTTGATAGGATGTATTTAGTACTAGATAAATTGAACCATTTTGAAAGGGGCGCATATGGACATTTCTAAACGAACACAACGCTTGATTTGGGCCATATGGGTTCTGGTTGTACCATTTGGCACTTATTCGATTTACCAGTTTGCAGAGCCTACTGAAATTAATTGGCCAATTTTATTGGGATATACAGCTCTGGCAATAATAACGACATACTTTCCGTTTAAAGTAGCTGGAACAACCGTTTTCTTAGTTCAATGGATCAACCTTGCCATATTTTTGAAATATGGAGTGTTTGTTGAAATGTTGGTCATGCAATTGGCAATTATTCCACTGGCCATACAACTCAAAATCGGGTTCAGCGATTTCTATCGAGCACTATTTAACTCATTTATGTTTTTCATAGTATCGGTCATTAGTGGCGTTTCTGTCATTTTAATGGGCTATGATATTGGTTCGATCGAGTTAAAACATATTCTTTTATTCGGTTTTCTCTATCAAATCATTAATACTTTTTCTAATCATGTAATTTTGCACTTATATCTGGTTTTAACAAAGCAAGAACACACCGGCTTCTTTGGAAGAGATTCACTTTGGGATTATGCAGGTTTAGTCGTGACATTCCCATTCGGCTTTACTCTTTATTTGCTAAATGAATATGTTGGACCAGTTGCATTCTTACTATTAGGTATCCCATTCTTAATCATTACATTCCTAGTCCGCTTATACAGTAATTCCGAACGCGTCAACGAAGACTTAAACCAAGCGACTGAAATAGGACATGAGCTGGCAGATCGACTCAGCAATGATGCAATTATCGATTTATTCTTATCAAGAATCAGCAAAATGTTACCAGTTGATTATTCTTATATCATTGATATAGACCAAGACCAAGATAATATGTACTTCTTAAAGTCGAAGGAAAAAGATATCAATGTAGAAATTTTGCAAACTCACGAAGAATTACTAAAAAGTATAGCTGGAATTGTCTATAAAAAAGACAAGTCGATTCTTTTCAACAAACAAAAAGAATGGCGTAAGTCAGGATCGGATTTTCTTCCAACGGATACAGAGAGCATCATTTCTGTCCCAATTAGTCGGAATCAAAAAATGGAAGGAATTCTGGTCATAGCTTCAAGGAAAAAATACGCATTTGAAACTTATCAACTTCAGATTATCAGCTTGCTATGCTCCTATTTTGCAGTATCTCTTGAAAAAGCTCGATACGTACAAGATGCAGTATCTAAAAGTGAACGATGCGGCCTAACGAAATTATACAATTACCGGTATTTAGATCAGCAACTCGAAACCAATATGAGCCAATTGCTAAATGGAGAGCTTCGTCAATTATCATTATTGATGATGGACATCGACCACTTCAAAGCCATCAATGATACGTATGGACATCAAAGTGGAAACGATATTCTTTTTGGACTGGCAAGATTGTTGGAAAATGAACTTGGGGACGCCGGGATCATTGCTAGGTATGGCGGAGAAGAATTTGTTATCATCTTACCAAACTACTCCAAACAACAATCACTAGCACTTGCAGAAGAATTACGTGAGAAGATCGAAACCACGCGTTTTGAAATTCGGACAGACCTGGAAGATGAACCCGTGCTGTCCTTTGTCAACATAACAACAAGTATCGGTGTCTCAACTGCACCAGAAGACTGTGACGATGCCATGGCATTGATTCGTAATGCGGATAGAGCGCTATATATTGGGGCGAAACGAGAAGGACGTAATCGTGTTGCGGAATATGTGAAATAATGAAGAGAGCTGATCTATTCAGCTCTTTTTTCCTAGGATAGAATAGGCGAGTAAATATAGTATAAAAATAATGACAATTCTACTAAAACAATACATAATACGTATAAACAACATGAAATGAGAAAAATTATATGAAACTATTTCCAAATAAATCCAAACAAAATGGACTGACACTCGTGGAAGTTCTGGCAGCACTTGTCATAATGGGAATTGTTTTCGTGGGTATCATGACTGTGTTTCCACAAATGACTTTATTTAATGCGAAGACGGAGACAAAGTTGGATACGATGAATATAGCGCGGCAGGAAATTACGGAGTTTATTGAAAAGAGCAAAGGGAAATATATTCCCCATACTTCAACAAAAATAATTCCTTTTGAACAGATTAAACCTATTATTGAATTGCAATTTGAAGAAACGACAACAATAACTAATGGCCACGTAATTACAGATGACCCGGCAACTAATAAAGACGATTACAATTCATTCAAATTTAATAGCACAGTTGATTCAGGCGAAGAATTTAAACTCGAAATTCAAGTATTCGATGTGCCTGATCTTTCAGGAACCATTTCTTTATATAAGACCATTCTTAAAATTTATACGCTCGGAGGTCAATTGAGTAGTGAAACATATGGCTATATTGAGGTGACCTCATGATCAAATATATTAAAAATAATAACGGCATAACACTCGTGGAATTAATAGCGGCTCTAGCCTTAGTTTCGATGGTAGCTATATTAATTATGACAACTTTGGGAATCGGCTTTAAGCATTCAATAGCGGAATCCAATAAGACTTCCGCTCAACAGGAAGCGAATTTAATTGTTTCGAAATTAATGAACCAGCACCGTAAAGGGG
>NZ_JBFUIO010000122.1:0-5457 GCF_056401835.1 Paenisporosarcina sp. P4_D4
ATGTTAGACAACACAATTGATGTAAATAAGTTGCCCGTCGAACAAGCTAAACGTACTAATAAACGATATCGTTCAATTGGTTTAGGTGGTTTTTCTTATCATCATTGGTTAGCCTTAAAAGGTTTGCATTGGGCTACTCTTGAAGCAATCGAAGCTACTGACCATTTGTACGAGAAAATTAACTATCTAACTATAAAAGCTTCTCATGAATTAGCAGTAGAAAAAGGTTCATATCCACTATTTGAAGGTTCAGATTGGAATACAGGAGAGTATTTCGAGCTACGTGGTTACGGAAAACAAGATGACAATAACCGTTTAGTTAGCAACGAGCAGTGGATTAAATTAGCAAACGATGTCACTACAAAAGGCATTCGTAATGCATACCTTCTTGCTACAGCACCAAATGGTTCAACTGCAATCTTAACTAATGGTACTCCAACGATTGATCCAATTTTTAACCAATTCTACTATGAAGAAAAGAAAGACTATAAGATTCCAGTTGTTGTTCCTGATTTAAATCCTGCAACAAACTTCTATTATAATAACGCATTTAGTTTAAATCAACATGGCTCAATTAAACAAGCTGCGGCAAGACAGAGACATATTGATCAGTCACAATCATTTAATCTATATGTTAAGAATGACATTAAAGCTAAAGAGTTGCTATCACTTCTAACTGAAGCATGGGAACAAGGTCTGAAAACAATCTACTATGTACGTTCAACCACTACGAACATTATAGAATGCGAACACTGTGGATCGTAATGAAATACGCAATTGTTCATGTCTCATATGGTGGAAACACTAGAGACTTGGCTAATTATTTAGCTAATCTACTTGAATTGTGTGGACATTTAGTTCACACATATTCAGTTCGAGATAAACTGGATTTAAATCAATATGATTATATTCTATTTGGTAGCTTAACTTGGACTAACGGAAGCCTTCCAATACAAATGAGGAAATATCTTAAGCGAATATTAATTGACACTTCATATGAATTTAAATATTGTTCTGTATTTGGGACAGGAGAAACTCAATGGGGAGAAAAGATGTATTGCAAAGCTGTTGACGAGATGGAATATCACCTGAAAAAACATAGAAAAATTGTTCAAATGAAATTAAAAATTGAACAAAATCCAATCGGAAAAGAAATGCAAACTATTAAATTTGTCCAAGAATTAATGAAAGAGGTAGAAATTATTGAACATTAATCGTGTAAAGCTATTTGATCCATCAAAACAAAATAGACCAAATGCAATAATTAACGGAGAATCAAGTGGTGTGTTGAACTGGGATGACATTAAGTATCCTCAATTTTATAGTATTTATAAGGCTTTATTAGCTAACTTTTGGACTCCATTTGAAATAAATATGACATCTGACTCAAAGCAATATAAGAGTGATTTAACTGAAGCTGAACGAGACGCATTCCGAAATATTATTGGATTGTTGGCAATTTTGGATTCAGTTCAACCAAAATTTTTCAGTGGAGTCCAGAACTATTTGTCTGATGACTCTATCCGTGATGCATTAATTGTAGCTGCTCAACAAGAAGTAGTACACAACCATTCATATTCATACACTTTATCTTCCGTAGAGGATGAGAAAAATCAAGATATTGCATTCCAAGTTGCCCGTACCGAGAAAGAAGTATATGAACGTAACGCTCTCGTCATTGAACATTACGAAAATTTTTTAAATGACAACAATCTTGAAAACTTAATCAAAGGTTTGATCGCTTCAATTGTATTAGAAGGTATTAATTTCTATTCAGCTTTTGCCTTTTTCTACAATTTAGCAAGACATCAAAAAATGGTTGGGACATCTACCATGATTAGTTATATTCAAAGAGACGAGTTGGTGCATCAATTTTTAGTGGCTCAGGTTATTAAGCTATTAATTGAAGAAAATAAAGACGAAATTACCTTTGATGTTACGGAATTTTCACACGAGCTATTTAAGGATGCTGTTAAAAAAGAAAACGAATGGTCTCGACATGTACTAGCAGATATCACTGATATCGATTTAGATGAAATGGAAGGATATATCAAATACCGAGCTAATAAATGTCTTTCAATGATTAATGTAACACCAATTTATGAAGATGTTGATGAGAATTCAATGAAATGGATTAGAGCATATGTTAGTGAAGGAGTAGATCAGGACTTAACAAAAACTGACTTCTTCGAACAAAAATCAAGACAGTACGCAAAAATTAATGATGACAATGGATTTGACGACCTATAAAATTGGAGGAAATAAACAATGACAAAACTAATTAAACTTTACAAAGATAATTGCAATCCTTGCACTATGGTAGACGGACTATTAAAAGATGCAGGGGTTGAACATGAATCATTTAATATTATGCAGAACACTGATTTAGCTGTAAAGTACGGAATCATGTCTGTGCCTGTAGTTGTTTTACTAGATGACAATGGAAACGAAATCGCACGCTCTACTGGCTTCAATCCACCAGAGCTAAACAAATTAATCGCACAACTTTAATAAATAAATTATAAACAAAAGGGGATATTCAAAGTATGACATTCGTAAAAATTCAGTTAGGTGACATCGTATTCGATAAGCTTCAGAAGATTGACGGTAAGGTTGCTTTTATTAATCATCAAAACAATACTGCAAAAGTTGAGGTAATTACTAATCAGAACAAGGAGACAGGTGAGAGAACTACGAAGCTAGTTGAATCCAAGTTATTTAATCTGGTAGTAGTTGAAGGAACAAAAAAACTTAAACACGACTTTAACTTATGGCACACATGGGTAAAAACATTCCATCAAACTTTCGGTCAACCATCTCCAGATAAGCCAACGATGTTAACTCTTGAACGTATCAAAGCTCGTAACTCATGGATGATTGAAGAGTGTGAGGAAATGGAAGAAGCTAAAACACTTGAAGACCAAGTAGATGCAGCAATTGATAAGCTATATTTTGCATTAGGAGACTGTGTTGAATTAGGAATCAAACCTCATAATCTGTTGAAGATTGTACAGTCAGCAAATATGGGTAAGTTACACAATGTAAATGGCAAGATGATCCCCGTTTATAAGGAAGATGGCAAGATTAAAAAACCTGACAATTGGGAAGCAGACTTCGCACCAGAACCATTTTTAGTTAAAGAAATTGAGCGTCAGCTTAAATAAATTATAAAAACAGAATAGAGGAGGGGTAACACCCTTCTCATATTAATTAGGAGGAAGAATATGCAGAGATTAGACAGAGATGCAGAGAAATTATATATGCAACATGAGAAATTAGTCAAAGAAACACTTACATGGAACTTTCCCAATCATCAATCATTTGCAAAAACACATGGATTAGAAAAAGATGACTTGTTGCAACTAGGTAAAATTGGACTGTTTAAAGCAACTAAAGACTACAATTCTGCAAAAGGTGCTTCATTTGAAACTTATGCGAGAAAGAAAATCCTCTACACAATTATGACTGAGGCAAAGAAATACAGTATTAACAATAAAAATAATCGCACATATGATTTAGCTGAGAAGACTTCAATGGAGTATCCACTAGCAACAACAGATGGAGATGTAGTCGATTTACATGATGTAGTGGAAGCTGACAATAATTCATTTGATGAAATTGAATTAGATATGATGATTAAAGAAATATCAGAACTTGTATCAGAGGATGTAGTAGAAGCTGTAAAAATGAGATGTTACTTATACACCTTTGAAGAAATTGGTACAGTATTAGAAATGTCGCCTCAAGGTGTACAAAAAATGCTGAAAAAGAATCGGGAAGTTTTATCCAATTACTTACTTGCTTAAACTTAATTAGTAAATTATAATGTTATTATACATTTAGAATATATTGGAGATGGTGAATTGAGCTACATTGACGACATTTTTATTATAGATTTACAGGACATTTTAGGACAGGAATGGGAATCTGATAACCGAGCAAAGTGGAAAGATGGTTCTCCTGTTAAAACTAAACGCATTATTCAAAGTGTGAATACCTATGACTTATCAAAAGGGTTTCCTATTATGTCATTGCGTGAAATCAACTGGAAGCTACCAATTGATGAAATCATTTGGATTATGATTCAACAGTCTAATAACATTAAAGATTTGAAATCAAAGATATGGAATAGTTGGGCAAATGATAAAGGTGAGATTGCTAAGGCTTATGGTCATCAAATTGGAAAGCCCACAATGGGACATCCAAGTCAATTACACTATGTTATTCATGAGCTAAAGACCAATCCTACTTCAAGACGGATTATGATGAACATGTTTAATGCTGAGGATCAATTAACTAAAGCAACTGAAAGTCTAATTGAATGTGCATATGCTACTCATTTTTCAGCAAAAGGTGGCAAACTGCATATGACATTAATTCAGCGCAGTGGAGATTTTCTCACAGCAGCAGGAAGTGGTGGATGGAATCTTACTCAATACGCTTTCTTACAACATGCAATTGCACAAGAAGTTGGACTATCTGTAGGCAACCTAACTCACTTTGTACAGGACTTGCACTTATATAATAAGCATGATGAACAGGCGTTAGAGTTGATGAACAGATACTTTAACTCTGAAGATCATTTCTACAATGAATTGCCGACATTAAAAATTGCAGATAAACCCATATTTGAATTGACTGCTGATGATGTTGAATTAATTGGCTACAATCATATGGGCAAAATCAAACGATTGGATGTAGCGATTTAAAAAGCAAGTTTTATCACCATTTAATATTAGGCTGCGACCTACACAAAAGGAGTAAAGAAAATGACAAAAAAATTCCATGTGTTTTTTGTTGAGAATGGACTTACAGATGATGCAAAATTATCTGACGTGCAATATCTTCCATTAGTACCGAATAGAGGCGATATTTTAACATGGCAAGGAAAAACTTATTCTATTGATGCTGTTGCACATGAAATTAGAGACAACGAAAAGATTGGCTATGTAGTCTATCTATATATTAGTGAAGCTAAAAAAGGATAGAGAATAGACAATAGAAAACTCTGGGATGGCTTAATCGAGTCGTCCCAATCTTTTAAACAAATAGATGATTGGGGGATTGGAAATTGCTATGGAGAATGTCAAGACTGTCATTGATGAATGTGCAGTAATTTTGAGCAACATCTCAGACTTAGATTACAAAACGACAAAAGAAATTTTGTTTCAAATAAAAAATGAATTTGACATAGAAACGAGAGAAGGAATTTACGGCTTTGTAAATAATTTAAATGAGCTTCAGAATAACTATCCAGTTCCTTTAAGTTGGCTTAGTAAACCAACTATAGAGCAATCAATAAATTTTAGCGTTTCAGCATATCAGGCGATTAATAGCAATAAATTAACTCCAGAATCAGGAGAGTTTTTGATACATGCTATGAAGTCAATTTACGACATGCGGTCTGATGAAAGTTTATTAAGAATTAATGAGAGTAAAAGGATATCAGAATTATTA
>NZ_JBFUIO010000123.1:0-5407 GCF_056401835.1 Paenisporosarcina sp. P4_D4
GGTAATAAGGATGAAAGAGTTATTCGATCATCATAATCAATGTGTTGAGACTTACTGGGATAAACTGGAGAAACACCGTCAAAACCCTATCATCAAATCGTTTTTKGAAATTCCAGAACATATTGCATTGTTGAAAGAAGTCAGGAATCAACCCACTGCCGAATTAAAGAAGAAATTAGATGATACGTTCAGGGAATTTTACTTCAACATCAGATTTACCACTTATTTATCACAAACCATTTATTTTAATGCAATCAATTACGATAAGAAAATTAAACTGATCTCCGAACGGTACCAGTTAGTTTTGGACAGACCTTTAAAAGAAGATGGTGAATTAACATTCCTTGATTTACTGAGTTCTTCGGAAAACATGGAAAATACGGATATTTTCATTGCTTCATCCACTATTGGGGACCATTTGACAAGCTATGAGATTTTTCATGCGATTCAATCACTCACAGAAAATCAGCAGCAAGTACTGAGTTTGGCTTACATTTATGGGTTGAACGATTCCGAAATCGCATGCAGCCTGAATAAATCCCAGCAAGCCGTTTCCAAAAGTCATACAAAAGCATTAAGAAAGATTAGAGAGATAATAGAAACCGAATTGAGAAGGAAGGGGCAGTAATGAGTGAAAGTTTATTTACTTTAGTAAAGCAGTCAAGAACGGATAACGAATCACTGGCCATCGTCATTGATTTGTTTGCTCCTAAAATTGATCGATCTTTACATCAGACAAAATGGCAATACCGGGAAGACTTGTCTCAAGAACTGAAAATCAAATTGCTGGAATGCATCCGAAATTATGAAGTCGATAACATTCCGGGTTATTTTCAAATGCTCGACCTCTTGGAAGGACAGAATGCTCAATACTATGAGCAATAATAATTGGCTAGTTTTTGGCGATACCTGCAAGGCATAGCCATTTCCTAAAACTCCTCCTTTCTAAGTTGATCGGAGGTCTTTTGCTGAAGTTGGTGAATTTTTGTACTGGGATTATCCTAAGATGGTGTGTTTTCGTCCATTCGGGATACATTTCCGTCCACTCATGGTGTTACTTTGACCGCTGGCGATAGGTTTTCGTCCACTCGCAGAGTGTTTCTGACCATTTGCGATGACTTTCCGTCCACTCATCACTAATTGACTATAGCCTCCCTCTGATTCTTTTCCAATAAATGACTACTGCCACCACTTACATGATATTCCGATATTTCCTTAAACCGTGCTTTCACTTCTTCTCTCTTATTCATGATCAAATGTTCGGTGTAGCCCCATTTGTTCTTGATCAGGAAATCTACGCCTTTGTCATAGTAATCAAACGGGTTGGTGTATTGGAAATAAAGTTTAAGCATAAGAATTTCATCAAGAGCATCTGCTTCTACCAAATCATCTTCATTCATTTTCATTGAATAATAAAGCATGAATTGACCTGCATACTCTCCTCTTAATATTTCCACAACGCCAAGGCTAAATGTAATAGCTGCACTCAAATCGATTCTCACTTTCGGTAAATATAATGTGGCATTACGGATATACTGAGTCGGGGTGATTCCCATCCCCACATTCCCAGACCTGCTCCCTTTCCATAATTCCAGAAAAGCTTGATAGTGATTCT
The DNA here is from genome assembly GCF_056401835.1 of Paenisporosarcina sp. P4_D4. Taxonomy (NCBI): domain Bacteria; kingdom Bacillati; phylum Bacillota; class Bacilli; order Caryophanales; family Caryophanaceae; genus Paenisporosarcina; species Paenisporosarcina sp. P4_D4. The sequence continues at coordinate 1,616 of NZ_JBFUIO010000123.1, forward strand.
TCTTCAATCGTTCCGTTTCGAAATAGGCCAAGCTATCCATGTTATACCATTCATCTACAGAATAAGTTTCAAAGTCAGCGTCAAGAACGATTATCGAGACAATTGCATAATCGAATCCATGAATTAATTGTTCTGCATCTACTATTTTCTCGATGAAATCAATCATCCGTTCATTACTCTCATCTTCTTTGCTTTATAAACATCTTCCACTTCATACTCCCCGATAATTCGAACGAGCTGGTATCGGTCCTTTCCATGCTCAATTACAGTGTACGTTCCACCGATATGCTCTATTTTCAAGTTTTTCATATTCATCTCTCCTTCTACTTATATAAGGTACTTTTATTTTCTTACTTCCCCACGGGTAAAAGAAAAAAATTGTTTTTGAGATGTAAGTAACTCAACTTTCGCAGCATGAAAATACACTTCCCTTCCTACGGGAAATTGAAGGAGACTTATTTTAATTAGAGACTTGACGAAAGAAGAAATGATTTTCTCGGTGCATTTACATGGATTCACATAGTCAGGTAGTTCCGGTTCGCCTTGGAGTTAAATCTACTGCACCATTGACCTGAACGAAAAGACCCTGGGGAAGTGACGCTGTCACTTCCCCAGGGTCTTTCTCTTGGGCAATCCTACGGTGAATTTTCGTCCGTCGCTCCCCGGAAATCGATGTGCCCATGTTTAAGTGCTTTTGGTTAACGAAAGATTCGACACCTAATCTCGGGAAAACAACCTGCCAAAGATGAAATTTTGGAAGGTTCCTTCTTTTTTATCCGGTTGTGCGAAGCTTATTTCTTTTTCGTCTAAAGTGAACTGCCTTTAAGTTGTTGATTGAGGCTGAGTGGCGAAACCCCGCACCATAAGAAAGAGCTATTTTAAATTGGGGCTGTCCAAAAAGTCCTTTCCTTTTTTCTGATTTCGTTGCAACTATCCGATAACATCTTAATTTATCAGTCTCATTTCATAAAAGGTTTCTAATTCTACTTATTGTCGAGATATGGAGCAAAACAGAGGAGACTCCAGCGGGAAAGGCGAAGTGTCGAAATCCACTCGAACAATCAGTTCGAGTTAGTTCGGCGCAAGCCCGCGGAAAGCGTAGCTGTTTTGCGGAATATCAACCTCATATTGGTTTGATCATAGCATTTCAAAAGTGTGGGATGTACAACTGAAGTACGAATGTCGATAAAGAAAGAGCGAAGTGACATGCGTTCCTACTAGTAGTCAATAGGGATATTAGTTTATGCATCAGCGTATATTCCCCTAAGATTGGAGAATGTTTTTTCTATGCGAAAGTTGAGTAAGTAAATAAAAAAACGAGCTGCGACTAGGTCACAACTCGTTTCTTAATTTTTGTCATTTAATACGTTCGTACAGGTACTATTAATTGCAGAACTGCGTCATCGTGAACAGAATTCAAGATAAATGGACGCATGGTTCCTGTAAATTGAACTTTTATATCGTGGCCACCAAAAGCTTTTAACGCATCCATCATATATTTTGCACTGAAGGAAATTTTCAGCTCTTCTCCTTCAATAGATGTTGCTTGAATTTCTTCTTCTACTTGTCCCACTTCGGGTGAACTGGAGGATATTTCAATGACGTTTCCACCCAATGAAGTTAATCGCACAATATTATTACGTTCTTCACGTGCGAGTAACGAAGCACGATCAATTGCTTGAAGTAAAGCCTTTCCATCAAGCGAGATTGTCGTATTATATTCGTTTGGAATCAATCGGGATGTGTCTGGATAACTCCCTTCTAGCAAACGCGAATAGAATAATACACCTTCTGTTTTAAACAACACTTGCTGTTGTGTCATCATAATATCTACAGGCTGGGAAGAATCAGCAATGACTTTATTTAATTCACTTAAGCTTTTACCAGGGATTACTACACTGAACTCTTCCTCGGGCAATTGCTTTAAGTTCATTTTCCGCCGTGCCAAACGGTGACTATCCGTCGCTACACACTGAAGAACTCCGCTTTTCAATTGCCAGTGAACACCGGTTAATACTGGACGGCTTTCTGATGTAGAGATTGCAAATACTGTTTCACGAATAGTGGATTTTAGTAAATCTGCTGGAATGGTAAACTGTCGATTATCTTGAATTTCTGGAAGTAAGGGATAATCAGAAGCATCCAATCCGATTAAATGAAATTCTGACTTACCTGAACGAATATGCGTCYGATTTTGCTCATTGACTTCAATTTCAACAGCATTTGTTGGCAGTTTTCGAACAATCTCATTAAACATTCTGGCTTGTACCACAATAGTTCCGTTTTCAAAAATATTGATAACCTGTTCGCCATTTTCTTCGGCTTTTATAAAAGTTTGAATCGTGATATCGGAATCACTACCTGTAATATATAAACCTTCTTCTGTAAGTTCTAATTTAATCCCGGTTAAAATGGGAATCGTTGTCTTAGAATTTACTGCTTTCATTACATCATTTAACCCATCTAATAATCGTTCACGTTTGATTTCAAATTTCATTATGATACCTCACTTGTATGTATTTTTTAAAATTGAACATTAAAAAGTAATACGATGACGATTAATACTGACTGGATTGAAACGGGTAACTTAATACTTCTTCAATTTGATCTGTCTTTTCATATTGTAAAGGCTATCCACTCATCTTTTTGTCGCTTCATGTCGAACCAGACAAATATTTAAAGACCGTTGAAGATTAAAATTCAGCGGTCTGATAATAATTAGTATGCTTATGGTTAGTATAACTCACTAATCACCTTTGCTAATTCATTGCGTGTTCTAGGCAGTTTTTCTTTAAGGTCTTCATTGTCCCAAGGTTCTTCTGTATAGAAACTTGCGAATGATTGATTTTCATATCTTGGCACAATGTGCATGTGGTAATGTGATAATTCATCAATTGTGCCACCGTTTTGACAAACCGTTATTCCATTGGGATTAAATATATTTTTTAAGGCTTTTGAAAGTAATTGAGATGCTTTCATTACAGCAATTGCAGTTTCCGAGTCAAATTCATCAACATAGCGAAAATGCTGCTTAGGTAAGATTAAAGTATGTCCTTCGTTAAATGGATCGTGGTCTAAAATGCAACAAACGAACTCATCTTCATAAACCACGTGAACAGATAAATTATTTGCCAACGCGCAGCCCATACATTCCATACCTTCAAGCTTATGATTAACTGTCATTTAGCTCACCTCATTTAAATTAGAACTACGTTAAATGTTGATGTTAATGCTACGCTTTCCTAGGGCGAGCGCAAAGACTCCTCGGCGCTTGGAAAACCGGTACTCCGGTTTCTGTTTCGGCATCGCTGCGCTAGCTTCGAAACATGAAAGTGCGTTGGAACTGAGATCAACAATATAGTTTATCAGAGCGTATATTAAAAGTTATGATGTCGGTTGATCAAAGTAGTGTTTTCTTAGACGGCTTGCTTCCTTCTGGTTAAGTTCCGTTTCAAATTGCACATCGAATTGGCCCGTCCACGTATTCCAGACACGAATAAAAACAGTATCTTCAGTTGTGTCATGCATGTGGAATTCGAAGCAAGCTACTCGTAATGTGTCTTGCAGTTCAATTGAGCAAATCTCTTCAATCTGTTTCTGACCGTTCTCCACTATAAATTCGAAGCCCGAGTCCTCGATGATTTGTATAATTTGTGAGTCTTTCAGTTCGTTCACATTTAATTGATTGTTGTCTTCACCAAAACGATAATCAGGAAGTTGATCGTCTGCCTCTACTGACGWTTGATTGKTATCCTGAATGAGAGCATCGTTATGAGAGGGACTGAATGCAAC
>NZ_JBFUIO010000124.1:0-5384 GCF_056401835.1 Paenisporosarcina sp. P4_D4
CCCTAATGATGTTTCTCTTAAAATGGTGATAGCCGCGCCTATATGAATCCAAGGTTGTTCAATCCACCCAAGCGTTTTATCATGTTCAATCACTTTGGTGATGGTTGGCTGAGGTGATGATCCTCTTGTAATGATTACTTGAAGTCCTGTTGCACGTTCAATATCATTTTTGACTTGTTCCATTTTTTCTTGTGCTGCATTTCCAATATCACCAATGCCTTTTACTTTAATGCGAATGGAGGATATGCTATTCCCTCCAGTAATGATTTCAGCTGCCTTCACAGTAGTTAAAATGTTAGGTGGATTTGTAAGTAAGCCTGTTGGTACACCGGATCCTTTCATCGTCCTTGAAGGATTTAACGGGTCATGGTCTGGTCCAAGAACTATCCCCGCCTGTGCAGGACGATATGTCTCGAGTGGTAGTTCAGTTAAAGGGTCTTTACTAATTTTTAATTTATCAGAAGAGAAGCTACCAACAATATTCAATCTCAAAACTGGCAAGAGTGGGACTCCGTCTTCAGATAATTCATGATCTAACAATTCTGCTTTTCTGAAACCTGAATTTGGTAAGATATCTTTAAAAATGTCGATCACTTCGACAGGCTTGCTTGAAACTTCATAACTACTTGACCATCTCTCTGGAAAAGGACTTTCTATTTTCTGATAATCAAGAATACTGGATTTAAAAACTAATTGAGTTCCATGAACTGATAAAGAAGGATTGTCATTCGGATTAGCCAAAGCTTTAAAAATCATGGTTTCCAATTCTTCACCAGTCAACTCGAAACTGTCTACCTCTTCTGTCTCCAAACTATTTAAATAGTCCCGTCCGTTTCCTTTCTTAATTAATTCGATAGCTTGTTCCTTTTCAGTGTCAGTATTAAAAGGGATAGCTAATTTTTCTTGCGAAACCTGAAACAGGCTATTGGAAAAGCTCTTATTATTTATTAAAACAGGTATTTCAAATAAACGGTCCATTTYTTCATCGTAAATAGCATCTTCATTTGGCTCTAAGTATCGGCTCGTATCAGATAGTTGAACTGCCTCGTCTAGTCCTACAAGYTTWGCTTCYTCTTCTGGATCAATACCAACCAATAATTGGTATTGACTCAAGCTTATCTCACCTTTATCATCTCCCCAAAAACCTAAACCTTCACTGGGACCTGTCCAATTAGTAGCTCTGTATGTCTCTATATCCTGTATGGTTYTTTTGGATAAACCATCATTATATGTCTCTGTGATTCTATACTTATAGATACCCTTGTCGCTTGTTTTAAATTTTTCTTTCATAGTTATTCCTAATGTGGTATAGCCCAAAACTGAAAYAGGGGCTGCTATCGCTACATCGTTCATTGATTTGATTTTTTCGAATTGATCGTGGCTGATGCCTCCGTTAATTCCATTTAAGTAGTTCGGTTCCATCAAGTTATCTTCATTAAAAATGGAACCTGATGGGGTGACGACAAGGTCATAGGCGCTTTCCCACTTCTTTTGCAGTTGATTACTAACCGTTCCTTTTGTTGTTTCCGTTAAGCTAAACAGATAAATGAGCACACTACTTATTAACATCACACCAATAACTGAAAGTATAAGTCGGTCTTTATTGCGAACCAATTGCTTCATCATAAAAGGCATCATACTTGTTGCCTCTGTCTAACCGATATAATCTCTCCATCTCGCATTTCGACTTTCGTGTTTGCTCGATTGGCTAGCGTAGAATCATGCGTAACCAAGATTACACCACATTTTTTACTTTGATTTAAAGAAGACAACAGTTCAAATACCGTTTCCCCTGTATCTGTATCGAGATTCCCAGTCGGTTCATCTGCTAATAGCCATTTAGGTTCATGGACTAATGCCCTGGCAATAGCAACTCTTTGTTGTTGTCCACCTGATAGTTGTGAAGGGAGAGAATTTATTTTGTCTATAAGTCCAACTTGTTCCAAAACTTGTGTCGCGCGCTCTTTTTTGTTGTAAGTTACCTTTCTACCAAAAAGAGGTGACATGACATTTTCTAATACCGTCATGGTTGGAATCAAATGAAACTGTTGAAATATGAATCCGATGTTCTCAAAGCGAAAATCTGCCATTTCTTTATTGTTCATTTTGTGAACATGCTGATCTCCATAGAGAATTTCTCCACTGGAAGGAACATCGAGTGTTCCAATTATGCTTAATAACGTCGACTTCCCTGAGCCTGATGGACCAATAATTGAAATAAAATCGCTTTTCTGAAGTGTTAAATTAACTTCCTTTAACGCATATGTACCTATACCATCGCCTTTAAACACTTTTGTTAATGTCCTACATGTAATCGTGTTATTCAAAATAATCCCCCTCTTTGAAATATTTGTAAAATCTAATTATTTTAAATATAACAATTCCTTTGATTAATGTATACTTTACATTGCCTAAAGGGGTGTTTTATAGATTAATTGAGTTTGAATATATCATTGAGATTGTGAAGATCTTCACTTAAACTAACGGGGCAGGATAGTTCAATAACAAATGATTTTAAAAAGGGGTGCCAAGTGAATGAAGTTAAAATTTTTATACTTAACATTAACAGTATTATCAATTTTACTGATATGTGGTTGTTCGACTAAACAAGATGAAGGGAATTCCAAAGGCACAGATAACTATGAAATTAGAAAAGTTGCTTGGGATTTCATCGAAGAAAAAGGTTGGGGCGGCAGAGCTATAGAAGACTGGAAAAGTGCTGAAGTGAAAAAAACGATTGCTAGTAATAGCTATGAATTGCTGGATAAAACTTATGAAGGGAAAGAAGTATTAATGGTATCCTTTGAAGATCAAGAGAACGTTGTAGTTGGTCCACCTTTAATACTTGTTGACCCCGAAACCAATGAAGTAATAGGTTATATGCCGGGTGAATAGAATTGAATGTTTTTCAACTGTGGCTATGAAACAAAGTGAGTTAGAACTTGTAGAGGAGATGAGAAGGTGACTATTAGTGCAGAGAGGCAGGCCTCAAGATTGATGAGGTTGCGTAGAATCTGCGGTTATGGTGCCGCAATAGCAGTAACACCTTACCTGCTGATCAAAATCGTATGGACTTTCGGTCTCTTCCTTCCAACCGAGCAAATGGGTGACGCCAGCTGGCGCATTATAAACGCAGTAACCGCCGTTCTCGCTGCGATTGGTATCCTTCTTGCAATGGCGTTCTGCAGGCCGTGGGGGGAGCGGCTACCTGCGTGGTTGGTTGCTCTACCCATTTGGGTTGGTACCGGTTTGCTCGTTCCCATGCTGTTGATTGCACCGGTTCTGGGCCCTGCAGCTATGATCCGGGATCAAGAGGCAGGTGCCGCTGACTTCTGGGTATACGAGCAGATCTTCGTCATGATCTCACTTTTCGGGATCGGCATCTTCCTGCCGCTTGCATTGGCGGGGTATGCAAAGGCACGTTGGCCAGAGGCGCTGAGTGGCACAACCGACTACAAGGAGTTGCCGGGCAATACTCGACAACTGCAGATTATCTTGGCTAGGATCGTCGCTGCCGGCTGCATTCTGCTCGGTGTCATCAAGGTGTTTTGGGCGGTTGGCGGCTCTTTCGGCATCGACCCGGCAACCATGGGTGAACGCGATGTGTGGTGGCACCTGCTGTCATTGAGTATAGGCGTGTGGTCCTTTGCAGGTGCGTGGGGCATAATGGTGGTAGCATCCCGCCGTGGGTCGAGGTGGTTTCTACCCCCTATGGCAGCGGCATGGATTTCATCGGGAGCGTTGTTCTCCAACAACCTCTATTCCGCCTTATCTTCAGTTCGACGCGACGCGCCACCCTCCCCAGAGTACCCATTGGCATGGTTGTTGACAACACAGGCCGGCATCGTCTTAGGTGTAATAATGGGAATGATTATCCTGCTGGTGCTGCACGAACGCCGTCGAGCCCTTCGAGATGAGTCCAACTGAAGTTGATTACACAGAACCACGGAGAAATTGAATATTTTTCTTGTTGTACTAACGGGTGCTTTAGTTAAAGATCATCGGGCTGTTTAAACAAGCCCTTTTTCTTATTGAACTAACGGGGCAGGTTAGTTGAACAAGAAATTAGATTAGCTATAGGCGCTAGAAGAAAATTACTGGAATATTATGCTGAACTTTATAAAAAGGGTATTGAAAGGACTGACTTTACTAATGGATATTAGAAAACCTAACGATTCTGAATTTGAAAAGATTATTTTACTTTCCCCACAAGCTTTATTTGATGGTACATTGGGTGAAGTAAAACCTTCAAATGAAAAAATCAAACGTCTTATTGAACCACTTTTGGAAAAGGGAAGCTATTATTTAATAGCAACCGAGAATGATAAACTAATGGGCTGGATTCTTATAGGGGCCGGTAAAGACCAATTTACTGACAAGATGAATGGATTTATTTATGAACTGTTTGTTATAGAAGAATTTAGAGGGAATGGAGTTTCTAAACGGTTAATGAGAACTGCGATTGACCATCTAAGACAAGATGGATACTCTGAAGTTCGTCTTAGTGCATTTGCAGGTAATCAAGCTATTAAACTTTACGAAAAAATGGGCTTTAACATAAGAACAGTTTCTATGAGTTTGCCTTTATAAGCTATTGACTTCTTTCACTAACGGTTGCTTTAGTTTAATAAATTAAGCCAACATTTAGTCGGCTTTTTTGTGGCACATCAGGAAAATAAAGTGCAGCAAATGCTTATASTCGTTTTTTTAACGCCTTCCAACTGTGTAATTTTGGTACAATGGAAATGGATTTTGTAATACAACKTGCAGGTTAGTTGAAAAAGAAAAAATAATTGGATGAGGGGATAAATTGATTAAAATAATTGACATTAGTRTTAGAGAWAACGCTAAAGATGTATTAAACATTCAAATACCATCCTATAAAGTAGAGGCAGAAATAATCGGTTCCGATGAAATACCACCATTGAAAGATACAGTCAAAACATTGCAAGAATGCGAAGAAATTTTCTTTGGTTATTATGAAGATGAAGAACTATGTGGTGCAATATCATTGGAAGTAGAAGATAATGTTGTTGATATACACAGACTAATTGTGCATCCAACCCATTTTAGAAAAGGGATTGCTCAGAAACTTTTAGATTATGTAATAAGAAATTTCGAAGCTGAAAAAATAAAAGTAGCGACAGGCTCTAAAAATACTCCAGCAGTAAGTTTTTATAAAAAGAATGATTTCGAAAATATTAAAGAAATCACAGTAAATGAAAATATATCTCTAACCTTTTTGGAAAAGAAATTATAATATTCTTATTGAAGTAACGACTGAATTAACTCAAAAAGAGGTCTTTAAGTCAGCAGAGATTTGCTGGCTTTTTATGTCGTAGTGGGAACATACAATGCTTCTTTCTTGTTGAACTAACGGAGGC